>JBAIXJ010000575.1:0-2648 GCA_037916645.1 Opitutales bacterium
CCCGGAGGGCGCGAGCGAGCTCGCGGCCTACAGATGAGTGATTCCCACGGTCTCGGCGCCAACCCGTGATTTGGTCTCCGCCCCTCCTCTTCCCCTCCGCGCTTGCTCGCGCCGGCGCCCCGCCCTACGCTGCCGGGCAACCCCGTGCCCAACCTCGTCACCTCCATCATGGTGAGCGCCTGCCTGGGGGCGCTCGTCGGGCTGATCCGCCAGTGGAGCGATCAGAAGGACTCGCCCGACGAGGCGGTCGATTTCGGCGGGGTGCGCACCTACACCTTCTGGGCAATCCTCGGCTGCCTCGGCGCGTTTCTGGCGGAGAAGGCCGCGGCCGCGGTGCTGCCCGTCCTCCTGGGCGCGGTGGCGGCGCACCTGACGGCGCTGCACTTCCGCGGGCCGGCGAACGGCCGCCCCGGCAGCACCGCCTTCGCGGCCTCGCTCCTGACCTGCCTGCTCGGCGCGCTCGTCTGGTGGGGCCAGACCCAGGCCGCCATCCTCGTGGCCGCCACGACCGCGGTGATGATCGGCCTCAAGCAGCCGATCCACGCGTGGACGCGGACCTTCTCGGTCGACGACATCCGCGCCACCCTGCAGTTCATCGCCATCACCGGCGTAGTGCTGCCGCTGGTGCCGAACCAGAGCTACGGCCCGTTCGCCGCGTTCAATCCGAACGCGACGTGGCTCATGGTGGTGCTGATCTCCGGCCTCGGGTTCGTCGGCTACATCATGATGCGCCTGCTCGGCGCCAAGGCCGGCATCGCGATCACCGGCCTGGTCGGGGGGCTCGCCTCGAGCACCGCGACGACGCTCGCCTTCAGCCGCCGCAGCCGGGAGGACCCCGGCCTGTCCGCGAGCTACGCGCTCGCCGTCGTCGTCGCCTGCACCGTGATGCTCGCCCGCATCCTCGTCGTCGTCGGCCTCCTCAACCGCGAGCTGGCCGTGTCGCTCATCCTGCCCTTTGTGCTCATGGCCGTGCCCGGCGCGGGCTTCGCCCTGTGGGTGTGGCTCCGCAGCCGCCGCGAGCAGGGCGCCGTCGACACCCCGGCCCTCCACAATCCGTTGAGCCTGGGCGTGGCGATCAAGTTCGGGCTGATCTACGCGGCGGTCGCGTTCCTCGTCAAAGCCGCGACCGGCCTGGGGCTGCAGGGCAGCCTGTTGCCGCTGAGCTTTGTGTCGGGGTTGACCGACATGGACGCGATCTCGCTCCTGATGGCGAACAGCCGCAACGACGCGTCGGTCGCCGCGCCGCTCGCCACGCAGTGCGTCATCATGGCGGGGGTCGGCAATTCGGTGCTGAAGGGCGGCTTCGCCCTGGCGCTCGGCTCGCCGGCCCTGCGCCGGCAGGTGACGCTGGTGCTCGGGCTGACGATCGCCGTCGGCATCGGCAGCCTCTGGCTGGTGCGGTAAGCCGCCTGATCCGACCCGGGTTGCGCCGGGCCCTTTGCCCAGCCGCCTCCCGCCGATGTCGACCAACGGTTGACATCCGCCCCGAGCGGACGTCGAGCAAGGATCGGGCTCGTGCCCCGCGTCCGCGAAGTTGCGTCCGCCGCGGTCGCGGGCATCAATAACGCCAGTCATGTCCTCCGCCTCCTCCCCCGCCCCGACGCCCGCATCAATCCCGTCGATGCCGGGAATCCTCGGGGAGCCGTCCACCGTCGACTGGGGCCGCACGTGTTACACGTCGGCCTGGCACCGGCAGGAGGACTTCGTCGCGCGGCGGCTGGCCGGCGAAATCGGCGACACGCTGGTCTTCACCGAGCACGAGCCGGTCTACACCCTCGGCGTGCGGCAGGGCGCATTGCGTCACCTGCTGTGGGACGAGGCCGAGCTGCGGCGCCGCGGCATCGAGGTCGTCGAAACCAACCGCGGTGGCGACATCACCTACCACGGGCCTGGGCAGCTCGTCGGCTACCCGATCGTGAGCCTCGCCTCCCGGCGGGACCTCCACGCCTACCTGCGCCTCCTGGAGCAGGTGCTCATCAACGCGCTCGGCTGCCTCGGCCTCGCCGCCGGCCGGCGGCCGGGGCAGACCGGCATCTGGCTCGAGCGGCGCAAGATCGCCGCGATCGGCGTCGCGGTGAAACGCTGGGTGACCTGCCACGGCTTCGCGCTCAACGTGAACAACGACCTGGCGCCGTTCTCCGGCATCGTGCCCTGCGGGATCACCGACGGCACGGTGACCTCGCTCCGCCAGGAGCTCGGCCGCGAGTTCGACCTCGCCGAGGTGAAGCGGGTGGTGGCCGCGGAGTTCTGGGCCGAATGGCGGAACTTCTTGGGAACCGCTGATCAGCGCTAATCGACGCTGATCATGAGGGCCCAGATTGCGGCATTCCGACCTTTAGCGAAGATTAGTGTGGATTAGCGGTAAAAAGAACCCACCTTCCTCGATCGATGCAGATCTCGCGCAAACCGCCCTGGCTCCGCGCCCGCCTCCCGAACGGCCCCGGCTACGCCGCCGTGCGCCACCTCGTGGACGGGCACAAGCTGCACACGGTCTGCCAGAGCGCGCAGTGCCCGAACCTGGGCGAGTGCTGGTCCCGCGGCACGGCCACGGTGATGATCCTCGGCAACATCTGCACCCGCTCCTGCAACTTCTGCGCCGTGCAGACCGGCCGCCCGACCGAGCTCGATCTCGGCGAGCCCGCCCGCGT
>JBAIXJ010000576.1:0-3143 GCA_037916645.1 Opitutales bacterium
ACGCCGCGCGCGTTCAGGCCCCAGGCGGCGCTCACGTTCTCGAACCGGAGATTACCGAGATTCCGCAGCGCCAGGTGGATCTCCGCCTGCGGCGGGCTGGCGTACATGATCCGGATGCGCTCGGCCGGCGTCTCCGCCCGCATCAGGCGGCGAACGACGTCCTCGCCCGGGTCGCGCGGAAAGCCGTTGGTGATGAAAAGATCGAGGCGCCCGTCGTTGTCGAGGTCCTCGAAGCGCGGCGACCACGTCCAGTCGGTGGCGTCGAGCCCGGCGAGGTACGCCGCCTCGAGGCACCGGCCCGCGCCCGTGTTCAGCAGGAGCGCGTTGCGGTGGTACTTCGGCGCCATCGGCGAGCCGAGCGGCGGCTCCGGCGTGCGGCCGCGCGCGTCGGCCATCATGTGGTGGTCCCACCGGTGGCTGGTCGCGGCCATGTCGGCGACGAGGAAGTCGATCCGCCCGTCGTTGTTCACGTCGCCGAGGTCTGCGCCCATCGAGGAGAACGAGGTGTGCGGCAGCACCTGGTCGAGCACGTTGGTAAACGTGCCGTCGCGGTTGTTGTGGTACAGGCTGTCGGGCAGCCCGTAGTCGTAGGCCACGTAGAGGTCGGGCCAGCCGTCGTTGTCGTAGTCCCACCACGTCGCGGAGTGGCTCTGCGTTTCGCCGGTGATCCCGCCGCGCAGGGTCACGTCGGTGAACGTCCCGTCGGCGTTCTGGTGGAAGAGGTAGCCGCGCTGGCCGCTCGGGTGCTTGACGATGTCGAGGATGTTGGTGGCGATGTAGACGTCGAGCCGGCCGTCGCGGTCGTAATCGCAGAACGACGCCTGGACGCACGAGTCGTTCACGTCGAGCCCGTAGGCGTGGGCCATCTCCTTGAAGGTGCCGTCGCCCTGGTTGATGTAGAGCAGGTTCGGCGCGCGGGTGCGGCAGACGTAAATGTCCAGGCGGCCGTCGTTGTTCACGTCGACGAAGGTCGCGCCCTGCTTCCAGATCATCGCGGCCGCGCCGTGGTCGCCGACGCCGGCCTTCTCCGTCACGTCCTCGAACTTGAAGTTGCCGAGGTTGCGGAAGAGGCGGCAGCTCTCCGTCTTGCTCACGACGAAGATGTCCGGGAGGCCGTCGCCGTCGTAGTCCCCGATCGCCACGCCGGTGCCGATCGAGGAGGTTTCGAACTCTTGGTACAGCTCCCCGCGCATCTTGGGATCGGCGAAGTTGTTCGTCGTCAGCACGCCGGTCTGCTCCGGCGGAAGCTGCACGAACATCGTCTTCCCCGGCGGAAACGGATGCGGGGCGAGCGATTTTTCCGTGATGCTCCCCGGGGCATCGGCGGCCCACGAGACCGTGGCGACAGCGACCATCAACATCGCGCAATGGAATCCACCGCGATCCCAGGCATACCGCAAAGCGCTGTAGGCCCGAGCGGCGATCGGGCCAGCCCGGCAACCGACCGAGCGCACAGGGTCCGATCCGCAATCTGCAGGCAGCGAGCTTGCTCGCGCTTCTCGGCGCCAGCCAGCTGGCGGCCTACAGGATTGTGGCGCCCGGCCATCGGCCGGGCCTTCAGGGCGTGGCCGTGGGGGCGCGACCTTGCCTGCCGAGCCGAAACCAACCGAAGGCTGGTCGCGCCCTCTGGAATGGGCGCAGCAAGACTGCGCCCCTACATTTCGCTCCCGAAAATTGGAGATCCGATCAAACACGGTGGTGCATCGTGGGGCCGGCGGGCAATCGTCATCACGGCTTTCCCTTCGGCGGCGCGGAAAAGGTCAGGGTGGTCGGACGCGGAGGGCTGTCAAACTCCGTGGTCGCGCCGGAGGGCCAGCGCACGCGGATGCGCTTCGGCGGGTTCGCGTCGGGCCAACCGAACCAGCACTCCGCCCGGGACTGGCTGTAGTCGCCCGCGCCGGCGTAGATCTCGCCGGTCTCCGTCGCGCCGTCGGCCAGCTCGACCGTCACGCGGGCGCCGACCGCAGTCGGGTTGCCCGGCGGGCCGCGCAGCGCGATGCGCAGGGGATGCCGGCCCGGCACGCCGCCGTTGCGGAAGGCGAGCGTCGTGTCGTTGTTGCGCGAGACGAGGAAATCGGGCCAGCCGTCGCCGTCGAGATCCAGCACCACGAGGGCCTTGGCGTCGCCCGGCACGATCAGCCCGGTCGCCGCCGGCGGCACCGGTGTGAAGTGCCCGCGGCCGTCGCCCGTCAGGAGCTGGCTCAGCCCGCAGTTGAAATGCCCGACGGCCGGGATCGGCGCATAGGAGTTCTGCACCGCGTAGACGTCGGCATGACCGTCGCCGTCAAAATCCCCGGCGACCATGCCCTGCAGCGGCGCGATCTGCGCGAGGCGCGGCAGCGGCTCGAAGCGGAACGTGCCGTCCGGCTGGCTCAGGAACACACCGCTGCGCAGCTCCGTGGCCGCGAACCGCCGGGCGCCCGCCAGTTTGGCGGGGCCGACGATGGTCTCCAGGCTGGCGGTGGCGTAGAGCCCGTTCTTCGGAAACCGCCGCAGGAGACCGGGGATGATCGCGGACATCCACTTCCGGCTGCGCCACGGGTAGAGCGTGTCGCCCTCGTAATAGCCCTCGATCAACTGCATCCCGCCGTCGCCCTTGAAGTCGCCGGCGAACAGCAGCGCCGGGTGCGCGGGGTCGGCGCGGTACTGCGTGTTCAGGCCGACGTTGCCGACGACGTAGTCCATCCGGCCGTCGCCGTTGAAGTCCGCCGCGGCGATCGAGGTCCACCACCCGGTGCCCGCGGCCGCGAAGCCCGCGCGCTCCGTCCAGTCCTCGAAGCCCTTGCCCTGCTGGTTGTGGAAAAACATCACGTGGCCCCACTCGACCGCCAGCAGCAGGTCCGGCCAGCCGTCGCCGTCGACATCCGTCCACAGTGCCGAGGTCACCATGCCGACCTCGCGCAGCCCCGGGGCGAGCGCGTCGGTGACGTCGTCGAACCGGCCGCCGCGGTTAGCGAGCAGCGCGCTCTGCGGCGCGAGCGGGTACTGCCCGCTCCGCACGCGGCCGCCGATGAAAAGGTCGAGCCGGCCGTCGCGGTCGAAGTCCGCCGCAGCCGCCGCCCCCGCGTTGATCGGCAGCGCCGGCAGCGCGCCGTCGGGCGCGGGCCGAAAACCGCCCTTGCCGTCGCCAAGGAACAGGCGCG
>JBAIXJ010000577.1:0-1540 GCA_037916645.1 Opitutales bacterium
ACGAGCTTGATGTTTTTCGGGAAGATCTGGTCCGCGAACTTCAGCATGTCCCGGACCACGTGCTTGGGCTGGAGGGGCACCCGCTGGCCCTCGGAGCCGCGGGCGAACGTCAGCACCTGACGCACGATGTCGGCGCCGCGCTGCGCGCTTTTTTCCATCGTGCCGAGCAAAACCCGGTCATGCTCGTCGTGCACCGACTGGCGCAGCAGCGCGACTCCCATCAGGATCGGCGCCAGCACGTTGTTCAGGTCGTGGGCGATGCCGCTGGCGAGCGCGCCGATGCTCTCCAGGCGCTGGGCGCGGAGGAAGCGGGCCTCCAGTTGCTTCTTTTCCGTGATGTCGCGCGAGATCCCGACGAGGCCGGTCACCCCGCCCTGGGCGTCCTTGAGCGGCACCTTGGTCGTCGAGACCCACGTGACCTGGCCGCTCCGCCACGTCACCTTCTCCTCGATGTTGACCAGCGGCTCGCCCGTCCGCATCAGCCGCTGCTCGTCGGCGTAGGTCTTGCGGGCGTGCTCCGCGGTGAAGAAGTCGAGATCGGTCTTGCCGACCGCGTCGGCCGCCCCGGTGAGGCCGAATTTCCGCACCATGGTGTCATTGATGCGCACAAAGCGGCTCTCCCGGTCCTTGAAATAGATCTCGTCGGGGATCGCCCCGGTCAGGCTCTGGAACAGGTTCTGCTCGCGCCGCAGTTCCTCCTCGATCTTCCGTTGCTCCGCCAGGGTGCGCAGCAGCGCCTCGTGGGCCTGCGCCGCCTCGGCCTCGGCCTGGTGCCGCCGGGCGAGATCCTCGGCCAGCGCGCGGTTGCTCTCCTGGAGTTGCAGCGCCTTTTCCTCCAGCTTGCGGACGAGCGTCTGGCTGTATTCGGACAGCACGAGCTCCTCCGCGAGCTTGGTCGGGCCGTGCGCCGCCAGCTGCCCGTGCTCGGCCTTGTCCAGCACCTCGCGGATTTCCGCCATGAAGGCGTCCGGCTCGGCGGGTTTCAGGATGAAGGCGTCCGCGCCGAGCTGCCGCGCGAGGCGTTCGTCCTGCGGCTCGGTGTAGGTGGCCGTGTAGACCACGAAGGGGATGGTGCGGAGGCGCTCGTCGAACTTCCAGTGCCGGAGGAGCGTATAGCCGTCCATCACCGGCATGAGCAGGTCGGAGACGATGAGGTCCGGCGGCTGCTGGCGCGCCTTGACCAGGGCCTCGGCTCCATGGCGCGCCTCCTCGACGGCGCAACCGTTTCCCTGCAGGAGGCTCCGCAGCAGGTAGAGGCTCTCCGGCTTGTCGTCGACAATGAGGATCCGGATCATGGCGCCGCCTCCTTTCCTGCCGCCGGCAGGAACCGTTCGATCTCCGAGACGAAGGTCTCCGGATTGATCGGTTTCTCGAGATAGCCGTTGCAGCCGGCGGCCATCGCCTTCTCGCGATCGCCGACCATCGCGTACGAGGTGACGGCAATGATCGGGATCGAGCGCAGCTGCGCATCGCCCTTCAGGACCCGCGCGACCGCGTAGCCGTCCATCAGCGGCAGCTGGATGTCGAGCAGGATCAGGTC
>JBAIXJ010000578.1:0-5999 GCA_037916645.1 Opitutales bacterium
GCTGGAGCAATGGACCCTGACGCTCGACGGCGAGGTTGATAAGCCGGCGGCGCTTTCGTGGGCCCAGTTCGGCGCCCTGCCGCAGGTGGAGGACGTGAGCGACTTCCACTGCGTGACCAGCTGGAGCAAATACGACTGCCGGTGGGGCGGCGTGGCGTTCACCACGCTGTACGAACTGGTCACGCCGAAGCCGGAGGCCCGCTTTGTGTATTTCACCAGCTACGATGGTTATTCCACCAACGTCCCGCTCGCGGCCTGCCTCGACGCCGGGGTGCTGGTGGCCACGCGGTTTGACGGCCAGCCGCTGTCCCGGGAGCACGGCGGCCCGGCCCGGGTGATCATCCCCAAGCTGTACGCCTGGAAGGGGGCCAAGTTTGTCCGGGACATCACGTTCCTGCGCGAGGACAAGCTTGGGTTCTGGGAGGTCCGGGGCTACCACAACAGCGCCGATCCCTGGAAGGAAGAGCGCTACGCCTGAGCCTCCGCCGGCGCTGGCGGAGCATCGGCGCAGCCACGGGCGGCTGCGCAAAATCGCCCACCCCGGGCGCATGGCTCGCGTTGTGCTTCAGGGGGCCGGTCTGCCCAAACGTCCTCATGAAACCGATCCTCGACAGCCGCAAGCTGCTCGCGTTTGCCACGCTTGCGCGCTGTGGCAGCTTCACGCAGACGGCCCGGGAGCTGTTCCTGACCCAGTCGGCCGTGAGCCACGCCATAAAATCGCTGGAGGAGGAACTCGAAGCCCGGCTATTTGACCGGCTCGGCCGCCAGGCGCAGCTGACGCCGGCCGGCCAGCGGCTGCTGGTCTATGCCGAGCGCATCCTCGAGGAGATGCGGCGGGCGCGGCAGGATCTCACCGCGCCGGCGAAGCCCGTGGTCGCGCCCCTGCCGCCGGCGTGGGAGAAGACGGCCTGAGGCGGCCCCGGCACCGCTTCCCGCTTTTCATCGCCCGCCGATTGCCCAAGCATCGCGCAGGCCGGTGCCGCCCCGCGGTCCGCCGGCGCCCATGGCCTTCGACTATCACGCGCCCCTGCCCCGCGAATTGTTCCTCCTCGATGCTTCTGTCGCGTTCCTGAACCACGGTTCGTTCGGCGCCACGCCCCGCCCGGTGTTCGAGCGCTTCCAGGCGTGGCAGCGGGAGCTGGAACGCCAGCCGGTCGAATTTCTGGTCCAGCGGTTCGGCGGTCTGCTGCGCGAGGCGCGCGCCGCCCTGGCCGCGTACGTGCACACGGCGCCGGACAATGTCGTCTATGTCACCAACGCCACCACCGCGCTGAACATCGTCGCGCGCAGCCTCCGCCTCGAGCCCGGGGACGAGATCGTCTCCACCGACCACGAATACGGCGCGATGGATCGCATGTGGCGTTTTGTCGGGGGGAAAACCGGGGCGGTGTACAAGCCCGTGCCGCTGCCCCTGCCCGTGACGAGCCCCGCCGACCTGGTGGAACGGCTGTGGGCCGGGGTGACGCCGCGGACGCGGGTGCTGTTCTTCAGCCACCTCACCTCGCCCACCGCGCTGATCCTGCCCGCCCGCGAGCTCTGCCGCCGGGCCCGGGCGGCCGGCATCCTCACGATCGTCGACGGGGCGCATGCCCTCGGCCAGCTGCCGCTCGACCTCGACGACCTCGGCGCGGATTTCTACACGGCGAACGCCCACAAGTGGCTCTGCGCGCCCAAGGGCTCGGCCTTTCTCTACGCGCGCCCCGAGGTGCAGTCGCGGATCGAGCCGCTGGTGGTGAGCTGGGGCGACACCGCCTTCACGCCGGCCGGATCCCCGTTTCTCGACGAGCAGCAGTGGGCCGGCACGCGCGACATCTCCGCCTTTCTCGCCGTGCCGGAGGCGATCCGCTTTTGCGCGGCGCACGACTGGGCCCGGGTGCGCGCCGAGTGCCACCGCCTGGTCCGGCACGCGCGCGAGGCCATCGGCGCGCTGACCGGCCTGCCGCCGATCTGCCCCGACTCGCCGGACTGGTTCGCCCAGATGGCGACGGTCCCGCTGCCGGCGTGCGACGCGCCGACGCTCAAGGCGCGGCTCTACGACCAGCACCGAGTCGAGGTGCCGGTCTCGATCTGGCAGGGGCGTCCCTATCTCCGGGTCTCCATCCAGGGGTACAACACGCTGGCGGACGTCGAGCGCCTGGTCGACGCCCTGCGCCTGGCGTTTCCCTGAACCGGGGCCGCTCCCGTCCCGCGCCGGCTCCGGTGGGGGGCGGGCCGCGCCCGGCGCCCTACTTCGGACTGGCGCCCGCGGGCCGGACCTGCTAGGCGCTCATTATACCCCTTGAGAAACCGGCTGCTATTCCAGCGAGCAGTCGAGTTGTTGCTCGTCGCACTTTTGACCGCAGCGGTGATGCTGCCGGTACGCGGGCAGACTGTGCTCAGCGGTACCTACACCGGCCAAACGATCACGGGGGATGTCTCCATCCTTACCAGCACGAGCGCGACTTTCACCGGGGGGAGCAGTTTCACCGGGACGACCGCGACGTTCGGCGACAATGCGTTTCTGAACTGGAACCAGACCGGGTCGCTCGCCGGCAAGACCTTCATCGTGGGGTACAATTCCGGCATCGTCGTCGGACCGGCCGGCACGCTGACCCTCGACGGCGCCACTTCAATGGGCGGCGGGATCTGGCTCTACTCGGACAACGCCGGTACCTCGCTGACCAATCAGGGCATCATCCACCACACCACCGGCACCGGCTACATCTACGCGCCCACGTTTACCAACCAGGGCTCCATCGCGGCCGGCACCGGTACCTATCTCTACGTCGGCTACACGCCCGGCTACTCGATTACGAATGCCGCCGGCGGGACGATCACGGCGGACGGCGCCAACGCCATCGTCAATTTACGCAGCATCAACAATCAAGGGACGCTCACGGCTCAGAACGGCGGCGCGCTGTATTTCCGGGATACGAACACGACGGCAAGCCTCGGCGCGGTGACCCTCGGCACCGGCGGCGGCCACGCCTACCTCGCCGGCACGATCAACAACTCCGGGGCCACACTGGCGTCCCCGACGGGCGGGCCGTTCGAACTCTACGGCGGGACGATAAACGAAGGCTCGATCGCCTCCGGGGCATTGCGGTTCACGGGTTCGGGCGGCGTCCTGCAAAACGTGAGCTATCAGGGCGACCTGATCGTCGCCGCCAACACGACCGTGTCGTTCGGCGGCAGCACCAGTTTCACGGGCGCCAATGCCAACCTGGGCGATTACGCCTCGGTGGGCTGGTATCGGAATGGGACCCTCGCGGGCAAGACGATCACGCTGGGGACAGCCGCCGGTTTCATCGTCGGCGCGGGCAACTCGCTGACCCTGGACAGTGCGTCGTCGATGAGCGGTGGGGTTTATCTCTATTCAGACAACGCCGGCGCCTCGATCACCAACCAGGCCACGATCCAACACACGACCGGCAACGGTTATCTTTACGCGCCGACGTTCGTCAACCAGGGCTCCATCGCCGCCGGCCCCAACACGAATCTCTACGTCGGGTACACGCCGGGCTATTCGATCACCAACGGAAGCTCAGGCACGATCCTGGCCGATGGCGTCAATGCCAACATCTCCCTCGTGGGGGTGAACAACCAGGGCACCATGACCGCGCAGAACGGCGGCGCGCTCTATTTCCGGGACAGCACCACCACGGCAAACCTGGGCAAAGTGACTATTGGCACCGGCGGCGGCCACGCCTACCTTGTCGGCACGCTCGACAACACCAACTCCGCCCTGACAGCGCCGACCGGCGGCATGTACGAACTCTATGGCGGCACCATCAACTACGGCACGATCGACCCAGGAGCCCTCACGTTCACCAGCAGCGGCGGCACGCTAAACAACGTCAGCTACCAGACCAACCTGGTGCTGCCGGCGAGTACCAACGTCACCCTGACCAACGGCTCGACCATCGGCCCCTCGCCTACCCTGGGCGATTACTCGGCGCTCCACTGGAACCAGTATTCCACGTTGATGAGCGCCGCCGTATCGTTCGGCACCGGTGCCTACATCGATGTCGGGACGAACAACGCCCTCACCATCTCCAGCAACTCCAGCGCCACCGGCGACGTATCGATCAAATCCATCGCCACGGGCGCCTCGCTCATCAACCAGGGCACGATCAACCACACCTCCGGCACGGGCTTCCTTTACGCGCCGACCTTCACCAATGAGGGCGCCGTCACCGCCGGCGCTAGCAGCACCCTCTGGGTGGGTTACCTGAACGGAATGACCACGACCAACGCCGGCACGGGGACCATCACGGCTGACGGTGCCAGCGCCGCGGTGTACCTGTACGGCCTCAAGAACCAGGGTTCGCTCACCGCGCAGAACGGCGGGGCCTTCTACTTCGAGGGCAGCAATGTGACGGCGGACCTGGGCAAAGTGACCCTCGGCGCCGGCGGCGGCCATGCCTACCTCTACAACACCCTCGACAACACGGGCGCCACCCTCAATGCCCCGACCGGCGGCAAGTACGAGCTCTACGGCGGCACCATCACCAACGGCACGATCGCCCCCGGGGCGCTCACCTTCACGTGGGCCAACGGCACGCTGGGCAACGTCAGCTACAGCGGCGACCTCACGTTGCCGGCCAGCACCTACGTGACTTTCAACGGGGGCACGAGCGTCACGGGCTCGAACCTCACCCTCGGCGACAGCGCCGGCCTCTATTACTACCAGAACGGAACGCTGGCCGGGAAGACCCTCGCGCTCGGCAACTACGCCTACCTGCTCGTCGGCACCAACGACGCCCTCACCCTCGACGCCGCCACGACGGTGACCGGCAACGCCTCGATCTATTCGAATTACGCCGGGTCGTCGATTGTCAACCAGGGCACCATCAGCCACACCCTCGGCGCCGGCTACCTGTACGCCTCCAGCTTCACCAACCAGGGCACGATCACCGCGGGCCCCAACACTTACCTCTGGGTGGGATACCCGACTGGCGTATCGGCGACGAATGCCAGCAGCGGCTCCGTCGCCGCCGACGGCAGCGCCAGCGTCGTGTACCTCTACGGCCTGGCCAACCAGGGCGCCGTCAAGGCGCAGAACGGCGGGATTCTCATTTTCCAGGGCAACAACGTGACCGCCGATCTGGGCAGCGTGACGATCGGCACCGGCGGCGGCCACGCCTACCTCAACGACACCCTCGACAACACCGGCGCCACCCTCAACGCGCCCACCGGCGGGAAATTCGAGCTCTACGGCGGCACCATCAACAACGGGGCGGTGGCTCCGGGCGCCCTCTCGTTCTCTGCCAGCGGCGGCACGTTGAACAACGTCAGCTACGGCGGCGACCTCAGCCTGCCCGCGAGCACGACCGTCACCTGGACCGGCGGCACCGCGTCGAGCGGATCCAATCTCGCCTTGAGCGACAACTCGAGCCTTTACTGGTCCCAGAACGGGACCCTCGCCGGCAAGGCTCTCACCTTCGGCAACGGCGCCTACCTCGCCGTCGGGACCGGCAACACCCTCACGCTCGACAGCGCGACCACTGCCACCGGCGACGTGACCATCTTCTCCTCCAGTGTGGGCGCCTCCGTCACCAATCAGGGGATCATCAACCAGACCACCGGCAGCGGCTCGCTTTACGCCCCGAACTTCATCAACCAGGGGACCATCAATGTCGGGACCGGCACTTACATGTACCTGGGCAGTTCGGCCGCGGGCTACGCCTTCGCCAATCCGCTGTCGGGCACCATCAACGTCACCGGCGGCTATGCCAGCCTCGTGAGCGCTGTCACCAACGCCGGCATCATCAATGTCCAGAGCGGCACACTCTGGACCAACTACAGCAGCTCCAACCTGGTCAACGCGGATACGGGCAGGATCATGGGCTCGGGCACCATTCTCGGCAACCTCACCCTCGCCGGCGGCACCCTCAGCCCGGGCAACTCCATCGGCACGCTCACCCTTTCCAGCGGCGGCCTGATCGTCACGAATCCGGCCACCCTCTTGATCGAGTTGGGCGGGGCCACGGCCGACCAGGTGCTCATCCAGTCGCCCC
>JBAIXJ010000579.1:0-1758 GCA_037916645.1 Opitutales bacterium
TTCGGCATTCGTTGAGGAGTGTTTCCCGCCGGAACCTCGACGGGTGAGTTCGCCGGCCAAACGACCGGCCAGAATTTGGGCGCGCCTCAAAGAATCGGATCCGGGGCCTGTCATTTCCGAAATTACAGCCGTCGCATGCCAAATCTCCGATAATGCGCAAGCGATTGGCGGCAGCTTTTGCATTAATCCGGCAGCTACTTCTGCGGCGGCCGCTGCTTCCGCCGTCGGCTTGTTAGCGGGCTGCGCGGCCCGGTCAACTGGACCGATATTCAGCCGGCGGCTCGTGGAGGGCTGGGTGAGGCTGCGCCGCGCCGGCGAGCCGAAGCAACCCGTCAATGGCCAAGTCCTCGTCGATCAGGGGCCAGTGAATTCCGTATCCGGACGCGGAAACTTGGTAGGTGCTGCGCTCCATTTGGGAGGCTTTGGCCAGCCGTTCGGAGATGGCCGCTACGTCGAATGCGTACGTGGAGCCATCGACGGCCAACTCCATGACTTCCCCGAGAAAGCGAAGGGACTGCACCGTGTGGAATGGCTTGCTCATGGCTATTGTTGCCCGTGGAACCTGCTCCAAGCGGACATCAGATGATCGAAGTGCTCGGTGATGATAGCGATAACGTCGCGGATTTCCTTGGGCCCGAAATCGTATGCGTATGCGATGTGAATTCTTCTGGTGCGGGGATCGAGCCAAAACTTGCCGTCCATCCCCGCCTTTTGGGCATGGATGTGTGGCGGCTCGCCGCCTTCATTGGGGTAAAAGAAGAACCGCCAGCCGCGCTTTCGCAAGACCGTTGGCATAGGGGACGGAAGAATCCGAAAGCACGAATCTGAGCGCGGGGCAATAAAAAGGGCGGCCGTTGAAGGCCGCCCTCGAGTGAGAGGTCAAGGCTTACCGCGAACAGCTTATTGCTGCGGCTCGGCTGCGGCCGCCGCGGGTTCGCCGGCGGGCTGCTTCTCCTGGGCCTCGCGCTCCTTCATGGCCGCCCGACGCGAGAGCCGGACCTTGCCGGTCCGGTCGTCGATGCCGATGCATTTGACCCAGACCATGTCGCCGACCTTGACGACGTCCTCGGTGCGGCGCACGCGGAAGTCGGCCAGCTCGGAGATGTGGACGAGGCCTTCCTTGCCCGGCAGACACTCGACGAAGGCGCCGAACTCCTTGGTGCCGGTGACGCGACCGTTGTAGGTCTTGCCCATCTCGATCTGCTCGCCGCCGCCACAGATGGCGTCGATCTCCTTGACCGCGCGGGCCATGGCGTCGGCGTTGTTCGAATAGATGTAGACCTTGCCGGAGTCGTCCTCGGCGATGTCGATCTGGGCGCCCGTGGCCTCGGTGATGCGGCGGATCGTCTTGCCTCCGGGGCCGATGAGCAGGCCGATCTTCTCGGGATCGATCTGGATCGTCTGGATGCGCGGCGCGTAGGTGCTGAGCTGCTTGCGCGGCTCGGGCAGGGCGGCGAGCATCGTGCGGAGGATCTGGATGCGGGCGTCGCGGGCCTGATAGATGGCCTTCTTGGCGATCTCGATCGGCAGCCCGTTGATCTTGAGATCGAGCTGGAAGCCCGTGATGCCCTCGGTCGTGCCGGCGAGCTTGAAGTCCATGTCGCCGAAGTGGTCCTCCTCGCCGAGGATGTCGGTGATCGTCACCCAGCGGGAGATGGCGCCGGAGGCGTCGTTTTCGGTAATCAGACCGCAGGAGATGCCCGCGACGGGCGCCACGATCGGCACGCCGGCGTCCATCAGCGACAGGCAGCCGCCGCA
>JBAIXJ010000580.1:0-7490 GCA_037916645.1 Opitutales bacterium
GCCGGCACGGACGACGACATCAAGGTCCTCTTCCAGCCGGCGTGGGTGAAAAAGCGCACCGCCGACGCAATCGTCGGCGTCACGCAGCTCCTCGATCCGCGCACCGTCGTCTCGGGCAATCTCTCCTGGGGCCGGGCGACCGGGTTCTTGAGCGACCAGTACAAGCTGGTGCAGAAATCCGTGGAGGTGGCCCCCGGCGTCTTCCTGCCGTTCACCTACGGCGAAAACCGGCCGGATGAACGGACCCGGTGGACGCTGCAGGCGGGGCTGAACCGGGCCTTCCCGGAGCTGCGGGCCGCGCTCGAGGCGAGCTATCGCTTCTACCACGACACCTACGGCACGAACGCCCACACGATCGAGCTGGCCTGGTTCCAGCACCTCGGCGCCCGCTTCATCCTCCAGCCGGAGTTCCGCTTCTACCAGCAGAGCGCGGCCCGGTTCTACTACTACAATCTCGACCAGACCTCGATCGTGCCGACCTTCGGCCCGCCGCGGCCCCAGGGACCGTTCTACTCGTCGGATCACCGCCTCTCCGCCCTCCACGCCACCACCGCGGGGCTCAAGGTGGTGTGGACGGCGACGCCCCGCCTGCGCCTCGATCTCGCCCTGGAACAATACGCCATGCGCGGCCGGGATGGGGTCACACCCCAGAGCGCGTATCCCCGCGCGACCATCCTCACGGCGGGCGCGGCCTTTTCATGGTAGGGTGCCGCCCCGCCCTTCCCGCGCGCGACCCATGCTCTCCGCCCCCCATTCCCCCTCCTCCGCCCCCGCGCGGTCCCCTGCGGCCCCGCCGCTGCGCCGGCGCACGTTTCCCGCCCTCGGCACGACGTGCGAGGTGCAGTACGCGGCGCCCGAGGGCGACCGCCAGGCCGCGGCCTTCGAGGACGCCGCCGTCGGCTGGGTGCAGGCGTTCGAAGCGAAGTACTCCCGCTTCCGGGCGGACAGCCTCGTCAGCCGCATCAATCAGGCCGCCGGACGCGACTGGGTCGAGGTCGACGACGACATGGAGCAGCTGCTGGCCCTGTGCGACACGCTGCACGCCATGACCCAGGGTCTCCTCGACCCGACGGCGCTGCCGCTGATCCAGCTGTGGAACTGGAAGGCCGCCCGGCCGCGCATCCCCGCCGACGAGGAGATCGCCGCGGCGCGCCGCCTCGTCGGCTGGCCCCGCGTGCAGCGCCGGCCGGGCGCGATCCACCTACCCGAGCGCGGCATGGCCCTGGATTTTGGTGGATTCGGCAAGGAATACGCCGTGGACATCGTGGCCCAGATCGCGGGCAACCACGGGATCGGCGCGGTCCTCGTCGATTTCGGCCACGATCTGCGCGTGCTCGGAACGCCGCCGGGCCGGCCCGCCTGGCACGTCGGCCTCGAGGATCCCCGCCGGCCGGGGACCTCGTGGGCGAGCGTGGCGCTCGGGGGCAGCCGCGGGATCGCGTCGTCCGGCGACTACGTCCGCTGCTTCCAGCTCAACGGCCGCCGCTACGGCCACATCATCGATCCACGCACGGGCTGGCCCGTGGCCAACGGCTGCGCGCAGGCGACGATCATCGCCGACACCTGCCTGCAGGCGGGCGTCCTCTCCACCACGGCCTTCGTGCTGGGCGTGCCGGCCGGCATCGAGTTCATCCAGGCGTGTCCGGGGGCCGACGGCCTTCTCGTGACCGACACCACCCGCGCCCAAACCCGGGGATTTTACCGCTATGTCGCCGCCAACTAGATTCCTCCTCGTCCTGTCGCTTGGCCTCGCCGCCGTCTCCGTCTACGCCGGCCTGAAACCCGGCGACCCGTTTCCGTCCCTCGCGCAGGCGGCCCTGAACGGGGACCGCCTGCCCGCCGACACCGGCAGGGTCACCCTGGTGGACTTCTGGGCGTCCTGGTGCGCCCCCTGCCGGGCGTCGTTTCCCGCCTATGCGAAACTGAACGCGGAGTACGCCTCCCGGGGCCTGGTGATCGTGGCCGTCAGCGTGGACCAGGATCCGGCCGCGTTCGCGGAATTCCGCCGGCGATTTCACCCGCCTTTTGTCACCGTCCTCGATCAGGCGCAGAATCTCGTGCGCGCGGTCGACGTGGCCGCGATGCCCAGCTGTTATCTCGTCGGCCGGGACCACCGAATCCGGTATGTTCACCAGGGCTTCCACGGCGCCGCGACCGAGCGCGAACTCCGGCGCGAAATCGATTTGCTGCTCGCCGAACCCCCCTCCCCGTCATGAAAGCCGTCTTCCCCCGCCTTCCTTTCGCCTTCCTGTTGCTCGCCGGCGCCCTGGGCGCGGGCGCCGGTTGCACCAGCCCCGATCTGGTGCGCGTGCATCCGTGGGAACGTGCCACCCTGGCCGACTACGCAATGCGGCCGGATCGCGACACCGTCGCCAGCGCCCTGTCCGCGCATATTTACGAATCGCGGGAATCCGCCGCCGGCGGGCGGGGGGTCGGCGGCAGCGGCTGCGGCTGCAACTGAGCCGGCCGTCCCCGCCGCGGGCCCCGCGGGAGCATTGGACGCCGCGGCGGTTGCACGCTAGATTAGGCCCCCTTTCGCATGCGCATCCTGGTGATCGAAGACGAAATCCAGCTCGCCCGGCACATCAGCCGCGCGCTGACCCGCCATGGCCACGTGGCCGTCGCGAGCTATGACGGCGCCGAGGGTCTGCGGGCCGCGCAGGCAAATCCGCCGGACCTCATCGTCCTGGACCTCGGCCTGCCTTCGCTCGACGGCCTCTCGCTGCTGGCCCAGCTGCGCGAGGCGAACTCCCCGGCCCGGATCCTCATCCTCACCGCGCGCGGCGAGGTGGAGGACCGCATCCGGGGCCTGAAGGCCGGGGCGGACGACTACCTGGCCAAGCCATTCTCCCTGGACGAGCTGGTGGCGCGCGTCGACGCGCTGGGCCGGCGCGGCGCGACCCCGACGGCCGCCGACCTTCTCAAGGTGGCCGACCTGCACATGGACGTGCAGCACCGCCGGGTGACGCGCGCCGGCAAAACGATCGCCCTGTCGCCCCGGGAATTCGACGTCCTCCAGGTGCTGATGCAGGAACCCGGCCGGGTGTTTTCCCGCACCGAACTCTGCGAACGGGTCTGGCAGCGCGAGCACGAGTACGACACCCGGACGGTGGAGATCTTCATCGCGCGCCTGCGCAAGAAGGTGGACTCCAGCTTCGCCGCGCCGCTCATCCACACGCTCCGCTTCGTCGGCTATTCGATCCAGGCCCCCGCCTGACGCCCCGCGCCCGCCATGAAATCACCCCTCGCCCCCGCCATCCTGCTGGCGGCCGCCCTGCTGCCCGGCCTCGTCCACGGCGCGGCGTCCGTGGAAGGAACGGTGACCCTGCCGCCGTCGCACACCGCCCCCGTGATGAACCAGCGCTACGAGATCGTCAGCGAGGGCGGCACGCTCTCCACCAGTCCGCCGCTGGCCGTGGTCTACCTCGAGGGGGCGTTCCCGCGGCCCGCGGATCCGCCGACCCGGCAGGTGGCGCAGAAGGATTTCGCGTTCGTGCCCGCGCTCCTGCCCGTGCAGACCGGCACGCGCGTGGAGTTTCCCAACCTCGACGACACGTACCACAACATCTTCTCCTATTCGCCGGCCAAGCGCTTCGATCTCGGGCGGTACCGCTCCGACGAGCGGCCCGTCCCGGCCCAGGTCTTCGACGCCGCCGGGCTGGTCGTGCTGCGGTGCGACATCCACGAGCACATGCGCGGGCTCATTCTGGTCCTGGACACCCCGTATTTCGTCGTGACCGAACCCTCGGGCCGCTACCGGCTCGGCGGCCTGCCCGCGGGCCACTACCTCCTCAAGGTGTGGCTGACCAGCCGGACGACGCTCGAACGCCCGGTGGACCTGCAGGACGGGGTGACGCTGCACGCCGATTTCCCGTGACCCCTCCGCCCGAGCGTCCGCCCACCGGATTCGCGCGCTTCCGCGTGAAGCTGCTGGTGGCGATGATGCTGGTGGTCTCGCTGGTGACGGCCCTGCTGCTGGTCTATGCCCAGCGCGACGTCGCCGCGAATGTGCAACGGGAGTTCGAACGCGAATTCCAAGGCGAGCTCGCCTCCCTGCACGCCGCCGAGGAAATCCGCTACGCGATGCTGGCCGAGCGCTGCCGGGCCCTGGCGCGGCGGCCGCGCATCCATGCCGCGCTGGAGGACAACGCGCTCGACCTGCTCTACCCGAGCGCGCGCGACGAGCTCGCCGACCTGATGGACCAGGACGGCCGGCCGCCGCCGGACGCGATTCCCTATGTTTTTCACGCCCGCTTCTACCGTTTCCTCGACGCCACCGGGCGGGTGCTGTCGCCGCCGGATGCCCAGAGCGCGGGCCGCCTGACGCCGGGCGAGGAGGCGCAGCTGACCCTGCCCCATTCGCCCGACCGGCTGCAGATCGGTTATCTCCTCCGGGAATCGCCTGGGCCCGACAGGACGATCGATGAGGTCGTCGCCATGCCGATCGTCTCCACGGAGACCGGCGGCGTGATCGCGGCCCTCGTGCTCGGCTTCAAGCCGTTTGAGCTGGGCGGCCGGCAGTCGGCCGCGGGGCTCCAGAGCAGCCTCTGGCTGCACGGCCGCCTCTGGCTGCCTTCGCTCCCGGCCGAGGCGCAGCTTGCCTTGGGCCGGCAGGTCGCCGCCGCCACCGCGGCGGCGGGCGGCCTGGAGACCAGCTTTGCCGCGCCCGTCGCCGGCGCACCGTCCCTGCTGTTCTGCCGCCTGCTCAATCCCGGCTCGCCCTTCCCCCCCGCCTACGAAGTCTGCATCTACCCGCTCGCCGCCTCGTTGCTCCGGCAGCGCACGCTGACCTGGCGGTTCGTCAGCGTCGGCGCCCTCGTGCTGATCGGGGCCTTTGCCGCCAGCCAGTTCTTCTCCCGCCGCCTGTCGCGGCCGGTGGAGAAGCTCGCGGTCGATTCGGAGGAGAACCGGACGCAGCGCCAGCGGGCGGAGGCCGCCCTGGAACTGACCAGCCAGGAACTCCAGCGCTCCGCGCGGTTCTCCGCCGACGCCTCGCACCAGCTCAAGACCCCGGTGACCGTCCTGCGCGCCGGCCTGGAGGAGCTGCTCGCGGGCGAGAACCTCTCCCCGGAGACCCGCGAGGAGGTCGCGGCGCTGGTCCACCAGACCTTCCGCCTCACGAGCGTGATCGAGGACCTGCTCCTGCTTTCGCGGATGGACGCCGGCCGGCTCCAGATCGATTTCGCGCCGGTGAACCTGATTCCACTGCTGGAGGGCTGGGTGGACGACCTGGGGGCCCTGCCGGACGGACCCGAGTTCGCGATCGAGACGGATTATCCCGCCGAGCTTGTGATCGCCGGCGAGAAACGCTATGCGACGCTGATCCTGCAGAACCTGCTCGAGAACGCGCGGAAATACAACCGGCCGGGCGGGCGCATCCGCATTACGGCCCGCGTCGACGACGGCTGGGGCGTTCTGGTGATCGGCAACACCGGCCGCCCCATCGCGCCCGGGGCGCAGGAGCACATCTTCGAGCGGTTTCACCGCGGATCCGCGGGCGAGAACATTCCCGGGCACGGACTCGGCCTGAACCTGGCGCGGGAACTCGCCCGCCTGCACGGCGGCGACCTCCGTCTCGCCCGCTCCGACGACACCTGGACGGAATTCGAGGTTCGCTTCCGCCTTGCCCAGCCGGCGCCCGCGCCCGTTTCCGCTCCGAATCCGGCATGAACGCGCTCCGCGTCATCGGGTGCGGCCTGGCCGTCCTGCCGGCGCTCGTCCTGCGCGCCGAGGATCCGCTCGACCGCGTGGACGATGCGCTGACGATGGCCGCCTGGCACGACGCGTTCCGGGCCCGCCTCAGCGGCACGCTCGATCTCGAAGAGTACCACTTCTCGCAGCCGGCGCCCGGTCTGATCTTCGCCGACGGCCCCAACCTGTTCAATCCGCGGCTGACCCTCTTCCTCGACGTCCAGGCGGGGCCGCGGGTCTATGCCTTCGCCCAGGTCCGCGCGGACCGCGCGTTCGATCCCGCCGACCAGGGGACCCAGGTGCGGCTCGAGGAATTCGCGGTCCGCGTCGCGCCCGGGCCGCGCCGGCTTTTCAACCTCCAGTTCGGCAAATTCGCGACCGTGGTGGGCAGCTGGACGACGCGGCACGACACCTGGAGCAACCCGTTCATCAGCGCGCCGCTGCCGTACGAAAACCCCACCGGGATCTGGGATTCGATGCCCGTGCCCTCGGTGACCACGCTGTTGTACTGGTCCCACGTCCGGCCGAGCCCGCTGGCGAACGACTACGACGACAAATACCGGCAGATCCCGATCATCTGGGGACCCAGCTATGCCAGCGGCGCGGCCGCCTCGGGCACGACCGGCCGCCTGGACTATTCCGTCGAGATCAAGAACACCGCGCTCGGCTCGCGGCCGGAGATCTGGGATCCGACCCAGGTCCAGTGGCAGCATCCGACGTTCAGCGGACGGCTCGGCTTCCGGCCGAACGAAATGTGGAACGTCGGCTTCTCGGCCAGCACGGGTTCCTACCTCCGGCCGAGCGCCGAATCCCGGCTCCCCGCCGGACGGAGCCTGGACGATTACCGGGAGATCCTTTTCGGCCAGGACGTGAGCTTCGCCTGGCACCATGTGCAGGTCTGGGCCGAATGCTTCGAGACCCGCTTCACCAATCCCGAGATTGGGGACGTCGACACCGTCGCCTACTACGGCGAGGTGAAATACAAGTTCACACCGCAGTTCTTCGGCGCGCTGCGCTGGAATCAGCAGTTCTTCTCCACGGTGCACGATGCGCTGGGCGCCGCGACGCCCTGGGGCCAGAACGCGTGGCGCCTCGACCTCGCCCCCGCCTACCGGTTCACCGCGCACACGCAGCTCAAGCTCCAGGTGAGCCTGGGGCACCAGGCGCCCGGCCCGCACACGTGGGTGCGGGCGCTTGCCGCCCAGTTCACCGTCCGGTTCTGACGGGCGTTTTTCGCCCGCGCGGATTGGCGCGTCGGAATTCCCCGCCACGGGGTAACGGGCCCGTTACCATCGTCCACTTTCCTCGCGCGGAAGACGGGCTTGATTTGTCGGCACTCCTCCGGCCAGCCGCCAACCAACACTCGATCTTTCCGCATATGAACCTGTCCCTGTTAATTCATCGTCGCCTTTCGTGGATCAATCTCCCCGGGGCTGTTCTGATCGCGCTGCTGCAGCGCACCCCGGTGCTCAATCTGGTCGTGGCCGCCGACGACCTGGTGGCCTCTTCTCCGGCCGGCGCCATCCTCAAGGCGGTCGTCGCCACGGTCGCCTCGCTCGGTGCCCTGAACACCCTCGCCGGCGCCACCCCGCTGGTGCCCTCCTCCGGCACGGCCACCGGGATCACCGTGAACACGGGCACCGCCGTGAGCGTGTTCTACACCGTCAACGGAACCCAGACGCCGCCGATGTCGTGGACGATCTCGGGGACGATACCGCCCGGCCTGAACTTTTCCGGGCTCACCGCGCCCGGGACGGTCAACATCGGCACCCTCAACCTGTCCGGCACTCCGACCACGG
>JBAIXJ010000581.1:0-1694 GCA_037916645.1 Opitutales bacterium
GCTGCCCGCATGAGGCTCGACCGCTCGACCAGCGCGGCTCTCGCGCTATATTCTATTATGAGTGCAACAGCAACAATGAGCGCCGTAACGCTCAAAGAAACCAACGGCGGCAAGGTGCTGGAGGTCCAGTTGACCGACAAACTTGCCAAGGAAGATTACGCACATTTCGTCCCCGCGGTGGAGCGCTTGGTCAAAGCTCACGGCAAGATCCGCATGCTTGTGGAGATGCACGATTTCCACGGCTGGACCGCCGGCGCCCTTTGGCAGGACATCAAGTTCGACGCCAGACATTTCGCCGACATCGAGCGCCTGGCCATCGTCGGCGAAAAGAAATGGCAGCACGGCATGGCGGTGTTCTGCAAACCGTTCACCTCCGCCAAAGTCCGCTACTTCGATCGCCCCGCCATTGACCAGGCCCGCGAGTGGCTCGCCGCCGCCTGACCCGGCGCCCGAGCCAACAGACGACCGAGGGCACTTGGGGCTTCGAGCTCCGCCCGTGGGCCGTGCCCGGGCCCCACCCTCACCATAAACTCACCCAGCCGCCCGAGCGCCACCGCCGCCGCGTTCTTTTTCGTCTTCGCCATTCCGGATTAATCCCATAAAACCGCTCCCGTTGGAAGTCGGATCCCGCGCTCGCATCCTCCATTCGCACCGCCGCAACGTTCTCCACCGGCGGCCCAACCACCGCGCTGTACCTTGACCTTCGTCAATCCCGACAACCCAACTCCCGTGTA
This sequence comes from Opitutales bacterium, assembly GCA_037916645.1. Lineage (GTDB taxonomy): Bacteria > Verrucomicrobiota > Verrucomicrobiia > Opitutales > Opitutaceae > Fen-1467. The sequence continues at coordinate 735 of JBAIXJ010000581.1, forward strand.
TATTATACCATGAGAACGAATCGAACCGCCCTCCGGGCCGCGCTCGTCGGAACCATACTCGCTGCGGCCCTTCTGCCTTTACCCCGCGCACTTGCTCATTGCGACACCATGGACGGCCCCGTCGTCCTCGCCGCCAAGGCCGCCCTCGCCAGGAAGGATGTCACACCCGTCCTCAAGTGGATCAAGCCCGACGCCGAACCCGAGATCAAAGCCGCCTTCGCCCGCACCCTCGCCGTCCGCGCCCAGGGCAAGGAAGCCCAGGAACTCGCCGACCAGTTCTTTTTCGAGACCCTCGTCCGCATCCACCGTGCGGGTGAAGGCGCGCCCTTCACCGGTCTCAAGCCCGCCGGCGCCGACCTCAGCCCCGCCATCGAGGAAGCCGACAAAGCCCTTGAAAGCGGCTCGGTCGAGAAGGTCGTCAAGCTGGTCACCGACGAGGCCGCCGCCGGCATCCGCAATCGCTTCGCCGAGGCCCGCGAAAAGAAGGAACACGTCGACCACAACGTCGCAGCCGGCCGCGAGTTCGTCGCCGCCTACGTGGAATACGTCCACTATGTCGAAGGCTTGCACCAGGCCGCTCAAGGCGCTGGCGCTCACCACGCCGAGGGCCACGAAGCCACTGCGGCCGGCGACGCGCACCACGAGTCCGCCCATCAACACCAGCACTAAACCCGGAAAGGACCGAAATGACAACGATGCCAAACGCCAGCCCTCTCGCCGGGAAAACCATCGGTGAGATCGTCGCCCACGACTACCGCACCGCCGCCGTCTTCGAGAAGCACGGCCTCGACTTCTGCTGCGGCGGCAACACTCCCCTCTCCGCCGCCTGCAAGGAAAAAGGCATTGACGCCGCCGCCCTCGCGCGCGAATTAGATGCGGCGCGGAGCACGCCCCCGGATCGCAGCCAGAACTACGCCGCCTGGTCTCTCTCCTTCCTTGCCGATTACATTGTCAACGCCC
>JBAIXJ010000582.1:0-8428 GCA_037916645.1 Opitutales bacterium
GCGGCCTCGCGGTAGCTGCGCGGCACGAGCACCAGCACCTCCTCGGTCGTGCGCAGCACGAGCGGAACCATGATGAAGCCCAGCGCCAGGCCGCCGGCGTAGGCGGAGAACGTCTTGAACGGCACCACGGCGATCGCGTAGGCGACCATGCCCCAGACGATGGACGGCACCCCGTTGAGCACATCCGCCCCGAACCGGATCCAGCGGTTGAGGCGGTCGCCGCCGTATTCCGACAGATAGATGCCGCCCAGGAGCCCCGCCGGCACGCCGACCACGGACGCCAGCGCCAGCAGCTCGATCGTGCCGACGATCGCGTTGCCCATGCCGCCGCCCGGCTGCCCGACCGGCGCGGGCAGGTGCGTGAAAAAGGTCCAGTTGAGGGCCACGATCCCCTTCCGGACCAGATAGAACAGGATCAGCGCCAGCGGCGAGATCACGAGGATCGCGGCGGTCACCGCCAGGGCGTCCATGAGCCGGTTCTTCCACCGCCGGTAGCGACTGTGCAGCGTGGGGTTCATCGGGGCGGTCAGGCGACGCGGCCCGTCTGGCCGCGCGACATCGCCCGGATCATGCCCTGGGCGAGGACGTTGATGAGGATCGTCACGCCCAGCAGCACGAGGCCGAGCTCAAACAGGGCGCTGAGGTACAGGTCGCTGGTCGCCTCGGTGAATTCGTTGGCGATGACGCTGGCGAGCGTGTACCCGGGGGCGAAAAGGGACCGGGCGATATCCGGGCTGTTCCCGATCACCATCGTCACCGCCATCGTCTCGCCCAGCGCGCGCCCCAGGCCCAGCACCGCCGCCCCCATCAGGCCGCGCCGGGCGTAGCTGAGCACGGCGATGCGCGTCACCTCCCAGCGCGTCGCGCCCAGCCCGTAGGCAGCCTCCCGCTGGAGGTCCGGCACGGCGCGCAGGACCTCGCGGGACACCGAGGTGACGATCGGCAGGATCATGATCGCCACGATGATCCCGCCGGTCAGCAGGCCGATGCCGTAGATCGGCCCCTGGAACAGCGGCAGAAAGCCCAGCGCGTGCTGGAGCAGGGGGTACACGCTCGTGCGCAGGAACGGCACCAGCACGAAGATGCCCCACAGCCCCCAGATGACGCTGGGCACGGCCGCCAGCATTTCGATGACGGAGACGAGCGGCTGTCGCAGCCGCACCGGCGCCAGCTCGGTGAGGTAGATGGCCGTGCCCACGCTCAGCGGCACGGCGATCAGCAGCGCGATCGCCGACGAGACAAAGGTGCCGTAGATGAACGGCAGCGCCCCGAAGACCTCGTTCACCGGGTCCCAGGTCGAGCCGACCAGGAACTTCCAGCCAAAGTGCGCCTGGGCCGGCCGGGATCCGTGGTAGAGCTGGACGGCCACGAGCACGAGCAATACGCCGACCATCAAGGCGCCGCCCAGGCAAAGGAGGTGGAATACCCGGTCGCCCCACCGGGAACCCCGGAGGGCGGGTGCGGCCGCATCGTGACGGGAACTCATGCGAAGGGAACGGGTGCCAGAACAAGACAGGACGGGGCGGAGTTTGGCAACTCCGCCCCGCGTCGAATCTCAGTTGGAATTCAAGACCGGCCGGTCGCCGACTCAAAACGTCACCGTGTCGAGCACCTGCAGCTCGCGCTGCTGGACGTTGTCAGGCAGCGGGGCGTAGTGCAGTGAGGGCGAAAGCTTCTGGCCCTCGGTCACGGCCCATTTGAGGAACGCGACCAGCTTCCTCCCGTGCTCGGGGTTCGCCTGATGCTGGTAGATCAGGATCCAGCTTGCCCCGGAGATCGGATACGCCTCCGCGCCCGGCGCGTTGACCATGGAGAAGCGGAAATCGTCCGGGATCGTGGCGGTCGCCATCGCCTTGGACACCGCCTCGGCGGTCGGCGCGATGAAGTTGCCCGTGGAGTTCTTCAGGTCGGCCACCGGCAGGTGGTTCTGCTCGGCGTAGGCCTGCTCGACGTAGCCAATGGCGCCGGGGAGCTGCTTGACCTGGCCGGAGACCCCCTCGCTGCCCTTGCCGCCGATGCCGGTCGGCCATTTCACCGCGACGCTCCTGCCGACGCCGGATGCCCACTCCGGGCTGACCGCGCTCAGATAGTCGGTGAAAATGAACGTCGTGCCGCTGCCATCGGAGCGATGGACGACCACGATGGGCAGGTCGGGCAGCGCGACCCCGGCGTTGAGCGCCGCGATCTTCCCGTCATTCCACCTGGTGATCCGGCCCAGGTAGATGCCGGCCAGCGTGTCCGCATCGAACTTCAGTTGGGGGCTGTCCGGCAGATTGTAGGTGATCGCCACCGCGCCGGCCACCACGGGCAGGTGGAGAATCTTGAAGGGCGCCGGCGCCATCGCCTCCTTGGTCATCGGCGCGTCCGACGCGCCGAAGTCGACCGTCTGGGCGAGGAGCTGCTTCTGTCCGCCGCCGGAACCGATCGACTGGTAATTGAAGCGGACGCCGGGATCCAACTTGGAATAGGCGTCAAACCACATGGTGAACGCGGGGTAATCGAACGTGGAACCGGCGCCATTGATGAGCTGGGCGGAGGCGGTGGCGGCGAGAACGCCGGCCGAGGCCAGGAGGGCTGCGAGTGTTTTCTTCATGAGGGTGGATGGTTGGGGGCGAAATCAGAACGCGACCTGGGCGAACATCCCGATCTCGTTGGACTTCGCCAGCGCGCTCGCGGAAGCCGGGTTGTGGATCTCGTCGTACTTGTAGACGGCGGCCAGGTTGAGGCCCTTGAGGGCCATCCACTCCCAACCGACGTTGAAGTAGTCCTCCTTCATGTTCGGGTGGAGTTTCTTGCTCGTCTTGTCCTCGTCGTACCGTGCAAACAGCCAATAGGGGCTGTCCCCGAGCCGGAATTTCCCGAAGAACGCGTAGCCGTCGCCCTTGTCGCTTTGCGCGCTGTTGGTGAAGCCCCAATCGCTTTCGCTGAACCACTCGGCGCCGAGCTGGAACTGGCTCGTGGCGTAGTTAACCAGGGCGTCATACCGGGTCGCCTGACGGTTGGCCGGCGCCCCCTCGACGTCCTTGCCCAGCTTGCCGTTGTAGCCGCCGACCGCGAAGGTCAGGCCCTTGACCGGCTCGATCGAGAGCCGGCCTTCAAAGTCCATGCGCTTGCTGCGGGTCGGGTTCTTGTAGCCGCCGCCGTTCACGGCCGCGACGTTGTAGCTCACGATCCCGCGGGTGCCGAGGACGTGCACCCCCCAATCGGCCGAGTTCCCGAAGTGCAGCCGGTCGATCAGCGTGTTCTCGACATAGCGGTAGGTGTAGAGGTCCTCATCGAACGGAATCCACGGCTCGTTCGCGGAACCCAATTGGACAATGAACGCCGGATCGATCTTGGCCTGGACGTAGGCCGTCTTGATGAACGTGCTCACCGTCCCGGTGGAGCTGGAGTACGCCGAATCCGTGTTGATGTTGGCGGACCACACATTGTTGAAAACGTGGGTGACCCCGAAATAGAAGCGTTTGACGTCGAGGCCCGTGCCGCTCGAGCTGAGCTTGGCGCCGGCGGCGTTCTCGGCATCGATGTTGGTGACATCGATGTACATCTTGCCGCTGATGATCGTCTTGCTCGAGGAGGCCTCGGCCTGCTTGGCCTCGGCGGTGAGCTGCTGGGCCTCGTCGGTCGTCAGGTAGCCCTTCTTGATCAGAAGGTCCATCAGCGCCTTGTTGTCCTGGGCGAAGAGGGAGCTCGCCCCCAGGGAAACCATGCCGGCCAGCGCCAGCCATTTCGTCGGTAACTTAGCCATTGGGTGTGGGATTGTGGAGTTGGTGCCGGCGCGCGACTTGCGCGTCAGTTCGCCTTCCACCGTCGCAGGCTATTGTTACGAACAGATGGCAATCGCGTGACGAGGCGGTGATTAATGCCGGGGGCCTGGTCCGCTCGATTTGTCGGTTGACCCCGCGCCCTCCCGGGCTCGGGATCCCCTCTGACCGTGAGCTCACCAGCCAAGCCCCGGATCCTGATCCTGTGCACCGGCAACTCCTGCCGGAGCCAGATGGCGGAGGCGTTCCTCCGCGCCACCGCGGGCGACCTGCTCGAGGTGCACAGCGCCGGCGCCAAGCCCACCGCCCGGGTGCATCCGCTGGCCATCGAGGTCATGGACGAGATCGGCCTCGACCTCTCGGCGGCGCGCCCCAAATCCGTGGGCGAATTCCTCGGCCAGCACTTCCACACCGTCATCACGGTCTGCAACGAGGCGGACGAGGTGTGCCCCACCTTCCCCGGACAGGTCAACCGCCACCACTGGAGCTTCGACGATCCCGCCAAGGCCAAGGGTGGCGAGGAGGCGGTCCGCACGGTGTTTCGCCGGGTGCGCGACGAGATCCGCCGCGTGTTCGAGGCCTACGCCGCCGGGTGGCGGGACAGCCGGCCGCGGTGACGGACGCCGGCCGGAATCTAGCGCATCGCAACCAGAAGCCAGACGCCCGCGGCCACGACCAACGCGCCGCAGGCGCGGCGCAGCCATCGGGCGCCCGGGGTGTTGTTCTGCCAGGCCAGCCACCGCTGCACCCACGCGCTCGAAACCCCGGCGGCGGCGATCACCGCGCAGTGGCCCAGCGCGAACAGCGCCAGCACGCCCAACGCGAATACCGGAGCGGCATTCGCCATGCCAAAGGTAACCCCCAGCACAGGCGCCATGAACCCGAAGGTGCACGGGCCGAGCGCCGCGCCAAAAACGAGCCCAAACAACAACGCGCCGAGTGGGCCCCGCCGGGGCTGATTCGGCGCCGGCCGCCAGCCTTCCGGGATTGGCAGGAGATCGAGCAGGTGCAGGCCGAAGACGAAGAAGAGCGCGGCGACCCCGTAGTTGGTCCATGGGCCAAGGTCGCCGAGCATGCGGCCGGCCGCCGCGGTCATCGCCCCGATAAGGGCGATGGAGACGAGAATTCCGACCGCGAAAAGGGTCGCCAGCCCGGCCGCGCGACGCGGAGCCACCGCGCCTCCGCCCTGGAGGAAGCCGACGATCAGCGGGATGCTGGCCAGATGGCAGGGGCTGAGCAGAATACTGAGCACGCCCCAGGCGAAGGCGGCGGCCAAGGCGGCGAGCGGCGCGCCGTTCATGGCGTCGGTGAGCCGGACAAAAAGCGTTTCCATGGGCGTGGACTAGTTCCCGAGGGTGGTCGGCGCCTGGTTCGCCTGCCGATTGCCGGCCGACGCCGCCGCGCCGGCATCCTTGCCGGCAAAGAATCCACTCATCGCTGCCTCATAGCGCTCGGGATCGCCTTCGGCGGTGCACAGGCAGCCTGGCGAGGCGTAGTCGGTGGTGGCGAAGCTGTAGCCCATGGCGTAATACTCGAGATAGATGGCCCGGGCCTTGGGATTCCCATCAAACGGAGTTCGCGCCGGCAGCGGAACAGGAGCCTCCGCCGGGCCGGCCAACGCGGGACCCAGTGCGGCCGGTTGCGGAGTGCTCGCCCTGTTGTGCGTGCATCCGGCGACCAAGACGCCAGCCAGCCCGCAAACCAACGGAAGGCGCATTTTCATCGTATCAGTGGATCTCAGTCTCCGCAGAGTTGGCCGGAAATTGTCATGGGATTCGTCCCGGCAAAGGCTCCACTCCGTGCACCGCGGGGTCTGCCAACCAGGTGAAGATCGCCGCCATGGAATCAGGTGCCTTCCGGGGGCGACGGTTCCTTCAGCTCGACGCCGAGTGCCCTCCACTTCGCCAGAATGTCCTTCTTCGCATAGTAGCCCTCGTGCCGAAACAGCTCCTTGCCCTCGGCGCTGTAAAAGATCTGGGTCGGGATCACCCGGATGCCGTAACGCTCCGCCTCGCCCCGGGTCTTCCAGACGTCGATGAACACGACGTCGAGCTGGCCGGCATACTCCTTGGCCAGCTCGGCCAGCACCGGCGCCATCATCCGGCAGGGGATGCATTTATCCGCCCCGAGATCGATGAGCTTCGGCCGGGCCGGCGCGGCCCGGGAATCCGGGGCGGGATCGGCCGCAAGGGCCGGACCTGCGACCAGCACGCAGAACAGGGATGCGCAGAGCAATCGTTTCATGGCATCAACCGGAGCAAAGGAGGTTCCTGGCATGGCGGACCACGGCGGAGACCGCCTCGTCGGTGGCGGGCGTCTTGCCTTTCTTGAAACCGAGGTCCGTCACGCGGAGGTGACGCACGTTGGCGAAGCCGGCCAGCTCGAGCGTCTTTTTCGCGCAATCGAGCGGGCAGCCGTCGATGGCGAGCAGCGCGGGCGCGGCGGCGGCGTTGGCCATCATCCCGCTTACGCGGCCTCCGACGCCGGCCAGGCAGGACATCCACGCGACGTTTTCGCCGTCGAGCCGGCGGGCGGCGCGGTCGGCGATCTCGCCCGTGTCGGCCGCGCCGGAGCAGGGATAGACGAGCGCGGCCGGGCCGGACTCGTCGCGGCCGCTGCAGGAACATCGGGGAGCTTGGGCCTTCATGGGAAGAGATCAGGCGAGCAGTTTCTTCACGTCTTCGACGGACGGCACCTTGCCGGCGATCTTGACCACGCCGTCGACGACGAGCGCGGGCGTGAACATGACGCCGAATTCGGCGAAGCGGTTCAGGTCGGTGACCTTCTCGAGTTCGTAGGCGACGCCGAGTTCGTCGGCCGCCTTCTTCGCGTTCTCGGCGAGCGCGACGCAGCGTTTGCAGCCGGGTCCGAGGATCTGGATCTTCTTCATGGGTTTCTCCTTTGTTGGCAGGCGGGAGGGGGGGACGTGATGCGGATCGGACGGGGACGTCGTGGTGCGGAATCAGCCACCGCAGCACGCCCCGCCCGGCGGGCGCAGCGTGCCGTGGACGGAAAGCCGGTCGAGCGCCTCGGCCACCTGCGGATCGCCCGTGACCCCCATCGCCGACAACCCACCGGCAGCCTGCGCGAACACCGGACGGGGCACGCCGAGATGCTTCATCTCCCCATACGCGGCCTCGATGGCGGCGGCATCATGCCGGGCCAGGGCCAGACCCAGCGAGGTCCCGGCGGCGATCAGGCGTGCGGCGTATTCCTCGTCGACGACCGTGGTCAGGCCAAGGACGCGGGCCAGATCGGGACGCGAGGGATAAGCACCGGCGCCCACAATCGCGCCGTCCGCCAGCACGAGCGGCAGCGCGGCGGCACCTTGTGATTCGAGCACGGACCGGACGATGTCGTGGGCGTCGAACGCGGCGCGGTCGCGATCCAATCCGTATCGCTCAACCGCAATGCCGCACGCCTTCAGCCACCTGAAATCGCTCGTGAACGGGTCGGCCCCGGCGGGGCCAGCCCCCGACCGGGCGGTCTGCAGTTCGAAGATTTTGAGACGGGCCATGGCGAATCCCCTCGATTTCGTGGCCTCACGCGAGCGCTCCGTACGCCCAGCCCACGAGGGTCGAGAGCCCGACGACCAGCCCGATGTAGGCGGCGGTCTTCTTCGGGCCGATGATGGAGTTGATCACGATCATGCTCGGCAGGCTGAGCGCCGGACCGGCCAGCAGGAGCGCGAGGGCCGGCCCCTGCCCCATCCCGCTGCCAAGGAGACCTTGCACAATCGGCACCTCAGTCAGCGTGGCAAAATACATCAGCGCGCCCGCGACGGAGGAGAAGGCGTTGGCCGCGAGCGAATTCCCGCCGACCGCGCCGGCAATCCAGGCGTTGGGGATCAAACCCTCGTGGCCGGGCCGACCCAGCAGGAGGCCGGCGGCGAGCACGCCCGCGATCAGCAGGGGAAAGATCTGCTTCGCGTAGCCCCAGGATTGGTCGAACCATTCGCCGGCCTCGCCTCCGCGTCCGGCGGTGGCCCAAGCCAATCCCGCCATTGCGACCAGCACGGCGGCTTGCGGATGCGCGGGCAACGCGAGGGCTGCGGCCGTCACCGCGGCAGCGGTGACGGCGAGCCGGACGCCGGACAGTCTGATCCAGCGCCAGAGCATCAGACCAAGCAGCAGGGCAAATCCGGCGGTCAGCCGCCATTTGGCGGCGTAGACGGCGGCGAAAAAACCCGCGCTGGCATCCGACCGGCCCCAGTTGGCAAAAACCAGCACCGCCACCATCGCAGCGAAGAAGAGCGTCGTCTCCCAGAGCGGACGGGCGGGCGCGGGCACCGGCATCTCGGCCAGCTTCGCCGCCTTGGCGTGCTCCTCGTGCCGGAAGAGCAGATGCATGGCCGCGCCGATCACGACGGAGAAGACAATCGCGCCCGCCGCGCGGGCGGCGCCGAGCTGCAAGCCGAGCACCTTCGCCGTCAGAATGACCGCCAGGACGTTGATCGCCGGCCCGGAATAAAGAAACGCCGATGCCGGTCCCAGCCCCGCGCCCATCCGGTAAATTCCGGCGAACAGAGGCAGCACCGTGCACGAACACACCGCCAGGATCGTGCCGGAGACGGCGGCCACGCCGTAGCTCAGCACCTTGGGGGCATGCGGACCGAAATATCTCATCACCGACTGCTGGGACACAAACGCCGCGATGGCCCCGGC
>JBAIXJ010000583.1:0-3310 GCA_037916645.1 Opitutales bacterium
GCGCGGGGTTGTCGCCGGCAAGGGGCATGGGCTCAATCTGATGCATTTCCGGGTTTCGGCAACCGTGGTCGCGTGGCAGTAGCGAGTGGTGAGTCGGAGGTGGCGAGCAGGCGGCGGCTCCTGAGGCCGAGACGGTCAAGCGCCATGCTCACTACTCGCTACTCGATGCTCGCTACTGGCTCTCATTCCGCCCGCAATGCCACCAGCGGGTCGACCTTCGTCGCGCGGTGCGCCGGGATCAGGCAGGCGAACAGCGCCGTCGCCGCCAGCAGGAGCACGGCGCCGATGAAGGGCGCGGGGGTCAGCCCCGGGGCGCCGAAGAGCTGGCTGCGGATCACCTGAGCCAGACCGAGGCTGGTCGCGACGCCGAGCACCAGGCCAATACCCACCAGCCGCGCGCCGACGCCCAGGAAAAGCCGCCGTACGTCGGCGGCCCCGGCGCCCAGCGCCATGCGCACGCCGATTTCGCGGGAACGCTGCGCCACGGCGTAGGACAACACGCTGTAGATGCCCGCCGCCGCCAGCGCGAGGGCGACGCCTGCCACCATGGCGAAAAGCGCCGTGTTGAAGCGCGGACCCTGCGTCATGTTGTCAACGAGCTCCTCGAAGGTGAGGGGCTGCAGCATCGGCTGCTCCTTGTCGAGGGCGCGCAGCTCGGTCCGCACCGTGTTGAGCAGGGCATTGGGTTCGATAGCCGTCCGCAGAACGAAGAGACGGGTGGTCGGCGCCCGCAGCGTGTAGGGCACGAAGATAACCGCCGGGGCAGGGCGGCTTGGACCGAACGGCAGCACGTCGCGCAGGATGCCGACCACCGTCACCAACTTGGTGGGGTTGTCCGGCTGGTCGGCCGCGGCGCCGCCGACGAGTGCGTCGACCGACACGGTCCGTCCGAGCGGGCTCGTGCCATCCGCCCAGAGCTTGGCCGCCGCCTCGCTGACCAGGGCCACGTGGTCGCCGTTCGCGATCTCGGCGGGAGTCAGGTTGCGGCCGTCGAACAGCCTCAGGTCGTACGTGGCGAGGTAGTCGGCATCGACGAAGTTGAGCGCGAGCCCGTTGGGCGGTTTGGGCTGACCCGTGATATCCACGCTCGAACGCGTCTCCACGCCCGGCGGAAGGCCGAGGGTGGCGTGGGCCACGCCGGGCAGCGCCCGCAGCTGCTCCAGGAAAGTGCGTGAGAAGCCGACGCGCTGCGCATAGGTCGGGTAGCGTTTCGGCGGCAGGGGTACCTGCAGCAGCAGCATGCGTTCGGTGGGAAACCCGCGGTCGACGTACTGCATCTGCACGAAGCCGAGCGTGGTGATCCCGGCGCCGACCAGCAGAACGACCGAGAGCGCGATCTGTGCGACAGCCAGCCCGTTTCGTGTGCGGTTGCTGCGGCGACTGCCGGCGGCCGCGCTCCCGTCTTTCAGCGCCTCGTTCACGTCGGGCCGCGTGCACTGCCAGGCCGGGGCCATGCCGGCGGCCACGCCGGCCAGCACGGAGAGCCCGGTGGAGAAGCCCAGGACCCAGCCGTTCATCGTGATCCGCGCCTCGTTCGGCACGTAACGCGGCGGCAGCAGCGCCACGATGAGCTGGACGAGGCCGTAAGCGAAACCCACGCCGGCGGCGCCGCCCGCCAGCGCGAGCACGATGCTCTCGGTCAACAACTGCCGCATGAGCCGGCCGCGGCCGGCGCCCAGCGCGAGGCGCACCGCCAGCTCCCGGCTGCGGCCGGCGCCGCGGGCGAGCTGCAGGTTGGCCACATTCGTGCAGGCGATCAGCAACAGGAAACCCACGGCGCCCAGCAGGACGATCAGGCTGGTGCGCATGGCGCCGCTGGCGACGGTGACGTCGAGGTAGTTGTCGAACCACGCCGTGAAACCATCCTTGGGAAAGCGCTTCGGGTCCTTGTGAGCCTGCTGCCGCAGGAGGGCGTTTAATTGCGCCGCCGCGACCTCCTTGGTGACGCCGGGCTTTAGCCGGACGATCGGGCGGACGGGCTGGGTGAGATCGAGCGGCGAGAGCGGCACCCAGAGACCATCGTCGGTATACCAGCCGAAGCGCGGCGGCATGACGCCGACGATCGTGTACGGTTCGTCGTCCAGGATGATCTTCCGCCCCACGACGCCGGGATCGCCATTGTAGAGCCGCTCCCAGAGGCGGAAGGACAGGACGGTCACCGGCTCGATCTGGCCGTCGGGCCGGATGTCGGTCGGCATCAGGCCGCGGCCGACAACCGGCGGCACGCCCAGGAACTGAAAGGCGGTGCCCGTGAGCTGCGGAGCGGTGATGAACTCGGGGTTGAGCCCGCCCGAAAGCACCATGCTGTGGCCGAACCGGGTCGCCATCGCCGCGGCGACGCCCGGCAGGCGCGACATTTCCAGATAGTCGGTCATCTGTAGGCCGACGCCGCGTCCGGTCTTCGCGTCGCGGACGTCCGGCGCCCAGATCTCATTCGAGCGGGCGTAGGGGTAGGGCGCCAGCAGGACGCCGTAGATGACGCTGAAGATCGCCGTGCTGGTGCCGATGCCGAGTGCGAGCGTCAGCATCGCGGCCGCCGAATAGCCGGGGGCCCGAGCGAGGCCGCGCAGCCCGTAGCGGAGGTCTTGGGCGAATTGCTCCAGCCACATCCAGCCGTGCTGGTCGCGGGCGGTTTCCTTGATGCCGTCGATGTGGCCGAACTGCCGCCGCGCGGCCAGCTCCGCCTCGTCGGGATCCATCCCCTCGGCCTGATTGGCCGCCGCGCGCTGGTCGAGGTGGTGGTCGATCTCGGCGGTCAGGCGGGCTTCGAACTCGGTTCGGCCGAAGAGGGCGCGGATGCGGTTTCTGACGCGGGTGAGCCAGGACATGGGGGAAAGGGGCTTTGAGCGGTAAGCGATAGGCTGTAAGCGGGTGGCGGAGAATTTGAGGTTCGGGGATCGCTTAGGGCTTAGCGCTTATCGCTTGAAGCTACTTTATTCCGCCCGCAGGGCCACCACCGGGTCGACCTTGGCCGCCCGCCGCGCCGGCAGCCAGGCCGCTAGCGCGATGACGCCCAGCAGCACGCCGAGCGCGCCTGCGAACGTCGCCACCGGAAAGGCCCCGGCGCCGTAGGTGAAGTCGGGCATCTCGGCGCTGATGACCAGCCGCGCGAGCAGCACCGAGACCGCCACCGCGCCGGCCAGGCCGAAGGTCACGCCCCAGGCAACCGGCCGCAGGGTCTGTCGCAGGACGAGCGCGACCACGTCGCGCTTATGCGCGCCCAGCGCCAGCCGGATGCCGAACTCGCGGGTGCGCCGCGCCACGCCATAGGACACCACGCCGAAGATCCCGACCGCGGCAAGCGCCAGGG
>JBAIXJ010000584.1:0-7738 GCA_037916645.1 Opitutales bacterium
CACCGCCGGCGCGAACGCATCGTCTTCGCCGCTGACGGCGAAGCCGCTCTGCCGCAGGACGAGCGCGAGCGGCGCCATGCCGGTGCCGCCGGCGCCGACGAGGTGGACCGCGTGCACGGTGCGGCCGAAGGGACGCGGCGGAGGGGCGACTCTCATGCGGCCTCCTTCGACGCCGCCGCGGGGGGCGGCGCGGGCGGCCGCACCGGCTCGGCGCCGGCACGCGGGCCCGCCGCCAGCTCCTCGAGGTCCCTGATGATCAGGTCGAGCGAGTTGGCCCGGTCCATCCGCTGCAGGTTCGCGCGAAACTTGCCGAGCAGCCAGTCGTTGAAGATCACGTCGCGCACCTCATCGTCGAGGTGGCTGAGATAGGCCTGGTCCACCACGAGGCCGCCGCCCTGCTGCTCGAAGAAGCGCGCGTTGGCCCACTGGTGGTTGTCCGCCGCCGCCGGAAACGGCACGAGGATCGCCGGCGTCGCGCACCGCATCAGCTCGGCGATCGTGCCCGCCCCGGCGCGGGACACCACGAGGTCGGCGGCCGACAGCAGGGTGCCGATGTCGTCGCAGAACGGCATGAACACCGCCTTCACCGCGCGGCCGGCGTGGGAGCGCAGCTCGCGCACCTCGCCGCCGCCCTTGTTCAGTCCGGTGACGCAGCAGACCTGGATGCCCTCCCCGGCCAGGCGCTCGAGCCGGTCGCGCGCCCACTGGTTCAGCGCCGTCGCGCCCTGGCTGCCCCCGAGGATGACGAGCACCTTCTGCGCGGGATCCAGCCCGAGCGCGGCCTGCGCGTCCTGGCGCGAACGGGCGACGACGTCGGGGCGCACGGGCAGGCCGACGTGCCGCACGCTGGCCTGGCGCACGCGCCGCAGATGCACGCCCGGGGGCAGGTAGATCCGCCGGGCGAGTCCGCCGAGCAGCCGGATCGCGCGGCCCGGCACCCGGTTGGCCTCGTGCAGCGCCACGACGCGCCCCAGCAGGGCGGCGACCACGATGATGCCCGCCGTGGTGAAACCGCCGAAGCCCACGATGACGTCCGGCCGCCGGACCCGGATGAGGCGCGCGCTGAAGAGGAACGCCGCCGCCTGGTTCCAGAAAAAGCGCGCCAGCCCGACGGGCCGCAGCGTGAAGGGCGAGCCGGGAATGCGCGCGCAGGGCAGCTCCGGGTATTTCGCGAGCAGGCGCGCGTCCACCTTCTTGTGGCTGATCAGCAGCGTGCTTTCGTGGCCGCGGGCGTTCAGTCCCTCGGCCAGCGCGATGCCGGGCGAGAGGTGCCCGCCCGTCCCACCGCACGCGATCAGGAATCGGCTCATGGTGTCAGCCCTCGCGCCCTGCCGGCCGCCGCCTCACGACATGACCTCCTTGAAGCTGCGCACCCGGCGCATGAAGGCCGGACGGGTCCAGGCCCGCTGCGTGTTGAGAAAGATGCCGACCAGGACGCCCATCAGGACCAAATTCGAGCCGCCCGCGCTGATGAACGGCAGCGACATGCCCTTGGTCGGCAGGCAGCCGGTGACCACGCCGAGGTTGATCAGGGCCTGCAGCGTGATGAGCAGCACGCTGCCGCCGACGAGGAGAAACTGGAACAGGTTCGGCGCCTTGCGCAGGTGCGCCAGGCCGGCCGCGAAGATGACCGCAAACAGCACCACGACTCCGAGCGTGAAGACCAGGCCCAGCTCCTCGCCGATGACGGCGAAGATGAAGTCCGTGTGCACCTCGGGCAGGAAGCTGTTCTGCTGGCGCCCCTGCCCCAGCCCCACGCCGGGGACGCCGCCGGCGGCGAACGCCAGGATCGCCTGCCAGAGCTGGTAGGTGCCGGCGCTCTTGTTGCCCTCGACATCCAGGAAGGCGGTGAAGCGCGCCAGCCGGTTGGGGTTGTGCGCCACGGCCACGGCCAGCACGCACGCCGCGGCGAGGAAGGACGTGACCAGGTACCGCAGCCGGCTGCCGGCCATGAAGAGCAGCGCCACGCCGATCGCGAACACGAGGGCAGCCGTGCCGAAATCCGGCTCAAGCAGGATCAGGCCGGCGAACCCGCTGATCCAGGCGACCGGGATCAGAAAGCCGCGGACAAACTCCTTGATGCGGTTCTGGTTCAGCGCCAGGTAGTGCGCCAGCCCCAGCACCATCGCGAGCTTGGCGAACTCCGAGACCTGCAGCCGCACCGGGCCGGCGCCGAGCCACCGGCGGCTGCCCTTCACCTCGATGCCGATGCCCGGCAGGAGCACCAGCACCAAGCCCACCCCGCAGACCGCGGCGAACAGCCAGACGTGCTGCCGCGCGTCCTCCAGATCCACGCGGCTGGCCAGAAAGCAGGCCCCGGCCGCGAACACGAACCAGACCACCTGTTTGGAAAGGTAGAAGAACGGATCGCTCTTGAGCGAGACGCTGGCGCTGAACAGGACGGTGAGGCCGAGGATGGAAAGGCTGAGGACGCAGAAGAGGATGATCGTCGCCGGGTTGATCGCGAGGACCCAGCGCGGCTTCTCATGCGGTTCAGAAGGCATCGGGAGGAAAGATGGTGAGGGATCGGACCCTGCCCGCCGCAACGGACCGGCCGCGCACCGCGCCGTCGCCTCGCGGCGTTACGGAGCGATGCCGGCAGCGGGGGAAGGACACGATGGCGGGAAAACCTTACGGAGACTTCGGCGGCGGCTGGTCGCTGCCACCTTCAATCTTGATGACCGGCACGTTGTCCTGCGGCTTCAAGCCCGAGTCGAGGTCCTGCTCGGGTGGCGGCGGCGGCGCAGCCTCCGGCGTCGCGGCGGGGGCCGAGGTGGTGGCGGCCGCGGGCGCGCCCTGCGCCGGCGCGGGCGTTCCGGCCGGCGCCGTGTAGCCGGGGATGATGAGCTTCTGGCCGGGCCGGATCTTCCGCGGGTCCGAGATGTTGTTCGCGACCAGGAGGTCCTGGGCCTTCACCTGGTATTTCCGCGCGATGGCGCCGATGGTCTCGCCCGCCTTGACCTCATGGACCACCGAGCCGTCGGGGTTCGTGGTCGGCGCGGCCGCGGGCGCCGCACTCGGCGTCTCCGCCGGGGCCGGGGCCATCTTCGCCGGCGCGCCACCCGTCGGGAGCCGCAGCTCGTGCCCCACGCGCACGTAATCGCTGCTCAGGTTGTTGAGGCGCTTGAGCTCGGCCGAGGTGGTCCCCGTCCGCCGGGCGATGCTGGACAGCGTATCGCCGGCTTTGACGACATAGGTTGCGCCGCCACCGGATTCCGGCACGCCTTCGCCCGCGGCCGCAGCCGCGGGTGCCTTGCCGGGGATGATGAGCTTCTGGCCGACCGTCAGCCGGGAGTTGCTGGTCATCCGGTTGGCCTTCGTGAGTTCGGACACGGTGGTGCCGTTGCGCTTGGCGATCTTCCACAGGCTGTCGCCCGCCACCACCGTGTACGTCGTGGCCGGGGTGACGTTGGCCGGCGGCGCGCTCTCAAGCGCCTCGGCGGCCGGGGTGTTGGGGCGGGTCGGGCTGTAGCGCACGACCGGCGGGGGCGAAAGGTCGACCGAGACGGCTGGCGCCGGCGCAACATCCGACGGGCCTCCGGTGGGCGCCGCCATCGCGGTGGTGTCACCCGCGACCGGCGCGGGCTTCTGGCTGGTCGAACGGCAGCCGGGGTTCACAAACATCAGGAAAAAGGCGACGACGTGGACGGCCACGACGATGCCCAGGATCTTGAGAATATTCATGGCGAAAGCGGTGGGCTGGATTATGGGTCGAGGAGGGAGGAATTGGCTACTGAAAAGTGGGAGTTGTTCCCAAGTTGTTCACAAGCTTCTCAAACTGGTCGCCGCGGTCCGCATAGCCGCGGAACATGTCGAAGCTGGCGAAGGCCGGACTGAGCAACACGTGCTCCCCGGGCCGGGCGGCGGCGAAGGCGCCGCGCACGGCGTCCTCGAGCGAAGCGCACACGGTGTGGGCCACGCGGTGGGTGGCACAAAGGGCGGCAAGCGCCCCGCGCGTTTCCCCCAGCAGCCAGGCGTGGCCGACCTTCGGCGCAATGCGCTGGACGAATCCGCCCAGGTCGCCCCCCTTGGCCCGGCCGCCGGCGATGAGATGCACCGGCGCGGCGAAGGTCGCGAGCGCCGCCTCGACCGCGTGGAAATTGGTGGCCTTGGAGTCGTTCCAGAACGTCACCCCGCCGACCTCGCGCACCCGGGCCAGGCGGTGCCGGCCCGGCTTGAAGGTGCGGGCCGCCGCGTAGAGATCGGCCTCGGCGCGGCCGTCGTGGCGCCACCAGGCGCGGGCGAGCAGGAAATTCTCCCGCTGCGGGTAGGCCGCAAACAGGGTGCCGGCCAGCCGGGCGTCCGGCGCGGCGCCTTCGCTCGCCACCGCCGCGCCCGGCGGCAGCTCGCGGCCGAAGGCGCGGGCATGGCGTTGCACACTGCTTCCCGCGAACACCGCGTCCGGCGCCGCACGGGCGACGAGATTCCATTTGGCGAGGAAATAGTCCTGCAGCCCGGCGTGGCGCTCGAGATGATCCTCCGCGAAATTCGTCCAGAGGACCGCGTCGGCATGGAAATGCCGCAGCGTCTCGGCCTGGAATGAGCTCACCTCGCACACGGCGATCGCCTCCGCCCCCGCCTCGCGCCGGAAGGAAATGAGGCGGCTCAGCGGAAAACCGATGTTGCCGACCGCCGAGGCGTCCTCGCCCCCGCTCACGAGCGCATGGGTGAGGAACTCGGTCAGGGTCGTCTTCCCGTTGGTGCCGGTGATCGCCACGATCCGCCCGGGCCAGAAGAGCGCGGCGAAGTCGAGCTCGCCCAGGCACGTGCAGCCGGCGGCGCGCGCCGCCTGCAGCCAGCGGTGCGCGGGCGGGAAGCCGGGGCTGAAAACCACCAGCGCGTGCCGGCCCGACTCGGCCGGGGCGAAGCCGCTCCGGGTCCCGACCCCCGGCTTCTCGTCGTAGATGTCGGACGCGACGCCGAGGCCGGCCAGCAGTTCCTGCACCGCGCGCCCGCTCGCCCCGCCGCCCAGGACGGCGACCGGGCGTTGCAGCAGGGGCCCCAGGAACTCGGGCAGCGGCGGAGTCATCGAGCGGTTATCATGCGCCCAGCCGGAGCCTGTCAATGGACGGCGCCAGGGAATGCGGACCGCGGTTTCGAGGGTACCAGGCATCAGCGGAGTTTGAGGGTCCCGAGGCCCGCGAGGGCGAACATCAGGGAGAGGATCCAGAACCGGAGCACGACCTTGGTCTCCGGCCAGCCGCGCTTCTGGAAATGGTGGTGGATCGGCGCCATGAGGAAGTAGCGCCGGCCCTCGCCGTAGCGCCGGCGGGTGAGCTTGAAGTAGCCGACCTGGATGATCACGGACACCGCCTCCATCACGAACACGCCGCCGACGATGACGAGGGTCAGCGGCTGCTGCACCATGAACGCCAGCAGCCCGATCAGGCCGCCGATCGCCAGCGAGCCGGTGTCGCCCATGAACACCTCGGCCGGGTAGGAATTGTACCAGAGGAAGGCCATGCCGGCGCCCACCAGCGCGCCGCAGATCACCGCCAGCTCGCCCGTCCCCGGCACGAAGCTGATGATCAGGTAGTCCGCGATCCGGGCGTTGCTCGCCGCATAGGCCATCAGGCCGTAGACCAGCGCCACGGAGATCGTGCAGCCGATCGCCAGCCCGTCGAGCCCGTCGGTGAGGTTGATCGCGTTGCTGAAGCCCACCAGCCACAGGAAAACCAGCACGAACAGCACGACGACGGGCACGCCGGTGAAGACCGGGACCTTCACGAACGGCACCCAGAGCTCGGTGATCTTCTTGCTGCTCAGCGGATGCAGCACGAGCAGGGCGACGGCGACGATCGTGATCAGGGTCTGCCAGGTGATTTTTTCCCAGGACGAAATCCCGTCGCGGCTCCGGCGCACCACCTTTAGGTAGTCGTCGCGGAAGCCCACCGCGGTGAGGCCGGCATACACGAACATGCACACGACCACCCAGATGTTGGGCTGCGCCCAAAGGAAGGTGCTGCCGAAAACGGCGAAGAAGATCAGGAGCCCGCCCATCGTCGGCGTGTTCTTCTTGTCGAAGCGCTGCGCCAGGTCGCCGGTGCGGTCGTCGTCGTAGTGCTGCCCGAACTTGAGCGCCCGGAGCTGGGCGATGAGCCACGGCGCGACCAGGAAACCGATCAGGACGGCCGTCCCCGACGCCATCAGGGTGCGGAAGGTGATGGCCCGCAGCAGGCGCAGCGGGCCGAAGGCATCCTCGAACTGGGCGAGATAGCTCAGCATGCGAGCGACTCCTGCGGCGCGTGCTCCGCGAGCGCGGTCTCCAGTTGATAGCGGCGGCTGCCCTTCAGAAAGACGGCGCCCTGAAACCCGGCCAGAAAGGCCGCGACCGCGCCCAGGTCGGTGACGACCTCGAACCGGGCGGCCGGATTTCCGCCCTCCCGCAGCCCGTCGCAGACCGCGGCCGCGTGGTCGCCGATCACGAACAGGCGGTCCTCCGGCCGCAGGCGCAGCCGGCGCCCGAGGCGGCGGTGGTACTCGGCGGCGGCCGGGCCGAGTTCCTCCATGCAGCCCAGCACGTAGACCCGCGGCTCGGCGGGATCCGCCAGCGCCTCGAAGTTGTCCAGGGCGTCCGCCATCGAAACCGGGTTGGCGTTGTAGCAGTCGAGGTAGAGCATGCGCCCGCCGGTGCGCCGGACCTCGCCCCGCCATTTTGCCGGGTGCCACTGCTCGAGCCGCTCCTGGATGAGCCGGGGCGTGACCCCCAGCCACAGGGCGGCGCAGATCGCGAGCACCGCGTTCTGTGCCATGCCCACGGACACGCGGTGCAGGGTGAACCGCCGCCGTTCCACCGGCCCGGGATAGACGATGGTCACGGCCGTCGACTCGCCGCGCTGGCTGACCGCGAAGAACACGTGGTCCTTCGGGGGCTCCGAGGGCAGGACCACCTCCGCCGGCTCGACGATGATCCGGTGCACCGCGAGGTCGCGGAACGCGCCGAACTGCAGCACCTGCCGCGGAAAGATCGCCACCCCGGCCGGCCGCACCGCCGCGGGCAGGGCGGCCTTTTCGCGCGCCACGCCCTCGACGTCGCCCAGCGCCTGCAGGTGGGCGGGCGCCACGAGGGTGACCAGCGCGATGTCGGGCTCGATCATGGCCGCCAGGGGCCCCATTTCGCCGGGGACGCTGACGCCGGCCTCCACCACGGCGTAGCGATGCACCGCCGGATCCAGCCGCGTCAGCGTGAGCGGCACGCCGATGAAATTGTTGAGGTTGGCCTCGGTCGCGAGGACGGCCGGCGCGCCCCCGAGCAGCAGCGCCAGCAGGTCCTTCGTGGACGTCTTGCCCACGCTGCCGGAGATGCCGATGACCGGCGCCTGGAACTGCCGGCGGTGGTTCCGGGCGATCGTCTGCAGCGCCGCCAGCGGGTCGGCCACCACGAGTTGGGGCAGCGTCAGTCCCGGCTCCGGCCGGCTGACGAGCGCCCCCGCCGCGCCCGCGGCCCGCGCCGCGCCGAGAAACTCGTGGCCGTCGCGCCGCCCGGTCTTCAGGGCCACGAACATCTGCCCGGTCCGCAGCCGGCGCGTGTCGTTGGTGAACCCGGTGACGGGCGCCGTGGGGGGCGTGGTCCAGCGCCCCTGCGTCCACGCGGCAAGTCGGTCGGGATTGAACAACGGCATGGCGCCCTCCCCGGATCGGTTCACTCCCCCTTGATCCGTTTCACGCCGATCAGTTCCCGCACGACCTGGCGGTCGTCGAACGGGATCACCGTGTCGGCGAACTCCTGATACGACTC
>JBAIXJ010000585.1:0-2004 GCA_037916645.1 Opitutales bacterium
TGGCCGTCGGGCTCGGCGTGTTTGAAATGTTGCACCGGGACATCCAGGCCGGCGCCGAACGGCTCGTGCGCAACATGCACCTGAATCCGGCCAGCCACTATCCCCGGGTTTTCATCGAGGCGATGACGCGGCTGGACAAGCCGCATCTGCGGCTTCTGGCGGCGGGGGCGCTGGCGTACGCCCTGATCCGTTTCATCGAAGCGATCGGTCTCTGGGGCGGGCGCCGGTGGGCGGAGTGGTTTGGGGCGCTGTCCGGCAGCATCTACCTTCCGCTGGAGATCTACAACCTGTGGGCGGGGGTGACCTGGCCCCGGGTGACGGTCCTGCTGACCAATCTCGTCGTGGTTGGCTACCTGGTGTTCGTGCTGGCGCGCGCCCCTGCGCATCCCGGTAAACCGGCTGCGGTATGAAGATCGCCGCCTTGGGGGACTCGGCCGTCCTAGTGCGTCTGGGCGAAACCCCCGATCTCGCCGCGGTCGCCAATGTGCAGGCGCTGGCGGGCGCGCTCGAAGCCGATCCCCTGCCGGGCTTCATCGAGTGCGTGGCCGCCAACGTTTCCGTCACGGTCCACTACGATCCGGCCCGCGTCCCGCGCCCGACCGGCGGTTCGGCCCACGACCGCGTCTGCCAGTGGATCCGCGAACGCGCGGCGGCGACGGCCCGCCGCGTACGCGAGGTCGTGGAACGCCGGGTCGAGATCCCCGTCTGCTACGGCGGCGACGAGGGGCCGGACCTGGAGGCGGTGGCCGCGGCCCACGGGCTGAAGGCCGGGGAGGTCGTGGCGCTGCATAGCGGCGCCGAGTATTTCGTCAGCGGGGTGGGGTTCGCGCCGGGCTTCCCCTATCTCGGCGGGCTGCCGGCGCCGCTCCACACCCCGCGGCGGCCCACGCCGCGGACGCGGGTGCCGGCGGGATCGGTCGCGATCGGCGGCGCGCAGACCGGCGTCTACCCCTACGACACCCCCGGCGGCTGGCACCTGATCGGGCGCACGCCACTGCGGCTGTTCAACCCGCAGGCCCGGCCCCCCGCGTTGCTGCAGCTCGGCGACCGGGTGCGGTTCCGGCCGATCACCCTCGAGGAGTTTCAAGCCGCCCTCCTGCCATGAGCCGGATCCACGTCGTTGCGCCCGGCGCGTTCAGCACCGTGCAGGACCTCGGGCGCCCGGGATGGCAGCGCCATGGCGTGACGCCGGGCGGGGCGCTGGATGCGCGGGCGCTGCGCCTGGCCAATCTGCTCGTCGGCAACGCCGAGGGCGCCGCGGCGCTCGAGATGACGATGACGGGTCCGACGCTGCGGTTTACGGCCGAGGCGCTCGTGGCGGTCGCCGGCGCCGATTTCGAAGTGACGGCCAACGGCATCCCGGTGCCGGGGTGGCGCCCGGTGCGGCTGCCGGCGGAGAGCGTGCTGACGTGCGGAACGGCGCGGTCGGGCTGCCGCGGGTATCTCGCCGTCGCCGGCGGCATTGCCGTGCCGCGCATCCTCGGCGGCCGGGGCACGCATCTGGCGGCCGGGTTCGGCGGTCTGGGGGGAAGGACCCTGCGATCGGGCGATGTGCTGAAAAGCGGTCCGGCGTCGGCGTGGGCGCGGCGGCTGGCCGGCGCGTTGGCCGGCCGCGACGGTGTCGGCGCGGCGCGCTGGGAGATCAGCGGCGAGGCCCGGCCGCGCTATTTGCCCTTGCCGACGGTGCGCGTCGTGCGCGGCCCGGAGTGGGAGTGGTTCAGCGCGGAGAGCCGGGAGAAGTTCCTGGGCAGCCGCTTTGCGGTGACGGCGCGATCCGACCGCATGGGCCTGCGCCTCGAGGGGCCCTCCCTGGCCGACCAGGGCCGGCCCGAACTGGTCTCGGAAGGCGTGGCGGCGGGGACGGTGCAGGTGCCGCCGGACGGGCAGCCCATCGTGCTGCTGGCCGACCGGCAGACGCTGGGCGGCTATCCGAAGATCGCCAACGTCGCGACCATCGACCTGTCGGCGCTGGTGCAGGTGCGCACCGGGGACACCGTGGGCTTT
>JBAIXJ010000586.1:0-5670 GCA_037916645.1 Opitutales bacterium
GTGGCCGCATCGAGCTGGTGGAGGGCGTCGAGGAGATGAACCTGGAGCGAGCCGGGGCCGGGGCTCTTTTCGGCGGCGAGTTCGCCGGCGATTGCCAGATACGACAGGCCGGCGGCCGTGGCGGCCAGGCGGTCCTTTTCGACCGCGAGCGCGGCGCCCACCAGCGCGGTGGCGGTGCAGCCGAGGCCGGTCACGCGCGCCATGAGCGGATGACCGTTGTGCAGGCTGATGAGTTGCCGGCCGTCGGTGACGTAGTCGACCACTCCGGTGACGCCCACGACGGCTCCGGTCGACGCGGCGAGCTGGCGGGCGGCGTCGACGGCGGCCTCGGACCCGTGCCGGCTGTCGACCCCACGGGGCTTGTTCCCGGTGGAGCCGGCAAGCACCATGATCTCGCTGGCGTTGCCGCGAATGCAGGCCGGCCGGAGGCGCGCCAGGGCGGTGGAGACCTCGGTTCGGAATTGGGTCGCGCCCGCGCCGACCGGATCCATCACCCACGGGATGCCGCGGACGTTGGCGACGCACGCGGCGGTGTCCATGGCCTTGACCCAGGCGGGCGAGAGGGTGCCGATGTTGATCACGAGCGCGGACGAAAGGCCCACGAACTCCTCGACCTCCTCGTTGGCGTGGACCATCGCCGGCGAGGCGCCGATCGCCAGCAGGGCGTTCGCCGTGTTGTTCATCACGACGTAATTGGTGATGTTGTGCACCAGCGGCGTGCGGGCGCGGATTGCCTCCAGAATCGAGGCGCATTGGGCGGCATTGAACATGGTCGTGGGGTCGGGGGTTGGGCTCGGGAGCCGCACGACCGGCCCGGCGCTTCCACGCCGCAGTCGGCCGTGACAATTCCTTCGCCAGGATGAGCTGGATCAGGTTCGACGGGTTTGTTCTCAGTTCCCGGGCGGGAACACCCCGTGTCACGCGAGGCGGATACCATTGCGGGAATGCGGCGGCTGTCAAATGCCCGCGCTCCGCGCCGAAATCAGTGCGCCGGTTGCGCGGGGCGGCCATCCGGGACATAATCTTCCGCGCCCGCGTCCACGGAGCGCCTTTCTCCATGAATCTGATGGTCCGTCGCTTCCTCGGCGTCCTTGGTGCGGTCGTCCTCGTCCTCGGGGCGATCGCGGCGATCAAGTACCGCGCCCTGCAGAAGGCCAGCCAGGCGCGGGCCGCCGCCCGCCCGCCCCCGGTGACGGTGGCCGCGACGACGGCGGCGGACAGCGTCTGGCGGCGCCAATTCCACGCCGTGGGCACACTGGAGGCGGTCCAGGGGGTGATGATCAGCAACGAGCTCGCCGGGACGGTCGCCGAAATCGCGTTCAAGTCGGGCGCGCACGTGAAGAAGGGCGACCTGCTGGTGCAGCTCGACATCTCGACCGACGAGGCCCTGCTCCGGGGGCTGGAGGCGCAGGCCACGCTCGCCCGCCTCACGCTGGAGCGGGCCCGGGAACTGCGGGCGGCCCAGTCCAACGCCCAGGCCGACGTCGACACGGCCGAGGCGCAGTACCAGCAGGCCCTGGCCAACGCGGACAACGAGCGCGCCATCATCGCCAAGAAGACCATCCGGGCGCCGTTCGGCGGCGCGCTCGGCATCCGCCAGATCAACCTTGGCCAGTATCTGGCCGCCGGCACCCCGATCGTGACCCTGCAGGCGCTGGACGCCATCCACGCCAACTTCTCGGTGCCCGAGCAGGACGCCACGCAGCTCCGGACCGGCCAGGAGGTGCGCCTGACGGCGGAGGCCTTCCCGGGCGTCAACTTCACCGGGGTCATCAACGCGCTGAACGCCAAGGTCGACGAGACCACCCACAACCTCCTGGTGCAGGCGCTGGTCCCGAACCCGGACGAGCGCCTGACGCCCGGCCTGTTCGTGCGGGCCGACGTCCTCCTGCCCGGCGAGGACCGGTTCGTCACCCTGCCGGAGACGGCCATCGTCTACAATTCCTACGGCAACGCCGTCTATGTGATCGACCGGGCCGCCGATCCGCCGGGGGATCCGGGGCTCGTCGCGCACGAGCGCTTCGTCCAGCTGGGGGAGACCCGGGGCGACGAGGTGGCGGTGGTCAAGGGCGTGAAGGCGGGCGAGCAGATCGTGACCGCCGGCCAGCTGAAGCTGCGCAACGGCTCGCCCGTCCAGATCAACAACACCGTCCAGCCGTCCAGCAATCCGGCGCCGACGCCGCCGAACACCTAGACGCGGGCGGCCATGCATTTCACGGACCTCTTCATCCGCCGGCCCGTGCTGGCGACGGTCGTCAGCCTGCTGATCCTGCTGGTCGGGTGGCGCTCGCTCGGCCTGCTCAACGTCCGGCAGTACCCGGTGAGCAACAGCGCGGTCGTCACCGTCTCGACGATCTACACCGGCGCCAGCGCGGACCTGATCCAGGGCTTCATCACCACGCCCCTGGAAAAGCAGATCGCGAGCGCCGACGGGATCGACTACATCCAGTCGAGCAGCGCGCCGGGCGCGAGCACGATCACGGTGCAGCTCGTGCTCAACTACGATCCCAACGCGGCCGTCGCCCAGATCATCTCGAAGATCGACAAGGTGCGGAACCAGCTCCCGCCGGGCGCGCTCCCGCCCACGATCGACGTGCAGGTGGGCGACACCACCGCGGCGATGTACCTCGGTTTCTCGAGCGACGACCTCGCGAACAACCAGATCACCGACTACCTGACGCGCGTGGTGCAGCCGAAGCTGGCCGCCATCAGCGGCGTGCAGAGCGCGACGATCCTCGGCGGCCGCAACTTTGCGATGCGGATCTGGCTCAAGCCCGACCGGCTCGCCGCGTACGGCCTGAGCCCCGCGGACGTGAGCCAGGCGCTGGTCCGGAACAACGCGCTCGCCGCCGTCGGCGCCACCAAGGGCTCCCTGATCAGCGTCAATCTCAACGCCGCGACCGACCTGCACACCGTCGACCAGTTCAAGCGGCTCGTGCTCAAGCAGCAGGGCGGCGCCATCGTCCGGCTGGAGGATGTCGCCGACGTCGTGCTGGGGGCGGACAACTACGACACGGTGGTGCGGTTCAACGGCGAGGCGGCGACCTTCATCGGCATCTTCGTGCTCCCGACGGCCAACGCCCTGGACGTCATCGACCGGGTGAAGGCGACGCTGCCGGAGATCGCGGCGGCGCTGCCGGCCGGACTGCGGCTGACCGTGCCCTACGACTCGACGGCGTACATCCACGACGCCATCCACGAGGTCACGCAGACCCTGGTGGAGGCGCTGGTGATCGTCATCGCGGTGATCTTCCTGTTCCTCGGCTCGCTGCGGTCGGTGGTCATCCCGCTGGTGGCGATGCCGCTTTCGCTCGTGGGCGCCTGTTTCTTCATGCTGGCGATGGGCTTCACGATCAACCTGCTGACCCTGCTCGCGATGGTGCTCGCGATCGGGCTCGTGGTCGACGACGCGATCGTCGTCGTCGAGAACATCCACCGGCACATGGAGGAGGGCCGGCCGGCGATGGAGGCGGCGCTGCTCGGGGCGCGCGAGCTCGGCGGGCCGGTGGTCGCGATGACGATCACCCTGGCGGCGGTGTACGCGCCGATCGGATTCCAGGGCGGGCTGACCGGCGCGCTCTTCCGCGAGTTCGCGTTCACCCTCGTCGGCGCGGTGATCATCTCGGGGATCGTCGCCCTGACGCTCTCGCCGATGATGTGCTCGCGCCTGCTCCGGCACGACGCCCAGAAGCGCGGCTTCGCCCATTTCCTCGACGCTTCGTTCGACCGGCTGCGCGGGCGCTACGAGCGCACGTTGCACGGGGTCATGCGCACCTGGCCCGTGCTGCTCGTCGTCCCGGTCGTCGCTCTCGGCGTGCTCTGGCCGTTCTACACGATGACGCGGCAGGAGCTCGCCCCGGACGAGGACCAGGGCATCATCATCGCGCTGTCGACCGGGGCGCCCGACGCGAACGTCGATCAGACCGCCCTGTTCGGGTCGCAGGTCTACGACATCTACCACGGGTTCCCGGAGACCCAGAACATCTTCCAGCTGTTCGGGGCGACCTCGAGCAGCGCCCCGAGCGGCATCGCCAACACCGCCATCGCCGGCATGGTCCTGAAGCCGTGGGGCCAGCGGCAGCGCGGGACGCTGCAGCTGCTGCCGCTCGTGGCGGGCCAGCTCTCCTCGGTCGCGGGCTTCAACTCGGTCGCCTTCCTGCGGCCGCCGCTGCCCGGCGCCGGGGGCGGCGCCCCGGTCCAGTTCGTGGTGCAGACGACCGATCCGCCCGAGCGGCTCGCCCAGGTCGCCAACACGCTCGTCGGACGGGCGCTGCAGAGCGGGCTGTTCTTCTTCGCCGACAGCAACCTGAAGTTCGACCAGCCCCAGGTGAACATCGAGATCGACCGCGACAAGGCCGCCGAGCTCGGCGTCGACATGCAGCAGGAGGCGGGCGACGTCGGCGCACTGCTCGGCGGCGGCTACGTCAACTACTTCGACATCCAGGGCAACAGCTACAAGGTCATCCCGCAGGTCGAGCGCGTCGACCGGCTCAATCCCGACCAGCTCAGGGACTACTACGTGCGCGTCGGCGGCGGGCGGCTCGCGCCCCTGGCGACCTTCGCCTCGCTGAAGGAGACCGTGCAGCCGCAGACGCTGAACCATTTCCAGCAGCTCAACTCGGCCACGATCACGGCGGCGCCGCGGCCGGGGATTTCGCTCGGCCAGGCGCTCGACTGGTTCCGGGAGGAGGCGGGCCGCACGTACCCGCAGGGCTACACCTCGGACTATGCGGGGCAGTCGCGCCAGTACGTGCAGGAGGGCAGCGCGCTTGCCGTGGCGTTCCTTTTCGGGGCGGTGATCATCTTCCTCGTGCTCGCGGCCCAGTTCGAGAGCTTCCGGGACCCGCTGATCATCCTGTTCGGCAGCGTGCCGATGACGCTGGCGGGCGCGCTCGTCTTCCTCTTCCTCGGCGTCTCGACGATCAACATCTACACCCAGGTGGGTTTCATCACCCTGGTCGGCCTGATCAGCAAGCACGGCATTCTCATCGTGCAGTTCGCGAACCAGCTCCAGCGGGAGGGGCGGCCGAAGCTCGAGGCGATCGAGCACGCCGCCGGCGTGCGCCTGCGCCCGATCCTGATGACGACCGCCGCCATGGTGCTCGGCGTCGTGCCGCTCGTCATCGCCACCGGTGCCGGCGCGAGCAGCCGCTTCGCCATCGGCATCGTGATCGTCACGGGCATGTCGGTCGGCCCCACCTTCACCTTGTTCGTGGTTCCGGCGGTCTACATGCTGATCGCCCGCGACCTCGCGCGGGCGCCGGCGCCGGCGGGCGCGCCCGCGGTTCAGCCGCACGGCGCGTAGCGCGGCCCTCCAATTGTAGGGCGCCCGACTTGCGGGCGCCGATCCGTCGGCCAACAAACTCCGGCCGGAGACCGAAAGCCAGAGCGGCCTCGCGGGAGCTCGGCCCTCCAACTGCGGAAGGTGCGCTCTACGCGCCCGCCCGCGCGATCGCCGGCAGCAGGAGCAGGGCGATGCCGTCGATCACCGCGTGCGCGACGATGTTGACGACCAGGTTCCGCTTCCCGAGGTAAAGCAGGGTCACGAGGACGCTGACGGCGAGCGATCCCAGGCAACCCAACGGCGAGGAGAAGAAAAGGAACATCGCCCTCAGTATAGTGGGAGCGGATGGGAGCCGGCTGGGGTAGTGGCATTACGCACAACTATCG
>JBAIXJ010000587.1:0-6048 GCA_037916645.1 Opitutales bacterium
GCCCCGGTGAAATACGTGTGGTATGACGGCGGCAAGAAGCCTCCCGTGCCCGAGGAACTTGGACCCGGCGGCAAGCTGCCGGAGGGCGGAACCATCTATCGCGGCGACAAGGGGACGATCCTGGCGACGGGCGACTACAGCGAAACGCTCCGCCTGATTCCCGAGTCCGCCATGAAGGCGTTCAAGCGCCCGCCCAAGACCTACCCCCGGGTGCCCAAATCCGATCCCTACCTCGAGTGGATCTCGGCGTGCCGCGGCGGCCCCGCGCCCGGCTCCAACATCGTGGACCACTCAGCCGACCTGACCGAGTTTGTCTCGTTGGGCAACCTCGCGATCCGCCTGAATCGTCCCATCGAATGGGATCCCGTGGCGGGCGCCTGCGTCGGCCTGCCGGAGGCGGATCGGCTCGTGAACAAGAACTACCGCGTCTTCTAGAAGGTCCGGGCCGCGCCGGTCACCCGCGGCCGCCAACCAAATCTTATTCCCATGAAATGGAATTCAGCTCACACCCTCGGGTCCGCGCTGTTCGCGGCCGCGATGGTCCTCGGCGGTTGCCAGACGTCGGCGCCGCAAGCGGCCGCCCCGGCCTTGCCGAAGCTCGGCCTGCAGGCTTGGACGTTCAGTCGCACCTGCAGCCTGACCGAGACCCTGGCCAAGGCCCAAGCCCTCGGCATCCATTACCTTCAGGCCTACCCGGGGCAGCGCCTCGGGGCCGCCCCCACGCCGACCTTTGACCATAACATGACGGAGGTGGACCGGGCGGCGGTCCTGGCCGAGGCGAAGGCCCGCGGCGTCGCGATCGTCAGCTACGGCGTCGTCAATCCCAAGGACGAGGCGGAATGGCGGCAGGTGTTCGCGTTTGCGAAGGCCATGGGCCTGCACGACCTGGCGGCCGAACCTCCGGCGGACCTGATGCCGCTCGTGGACCGCCTGGCCAAGGAAACGGGCGTCGCGGTCGGAATCCACAACCACCCCCCGCCGACGCATTATTTCGACCCGGCCACGGCCCTCGCGGCGGTGCAGCCCTACGGGCCGGAATTCGGTCTTTGCGCCGACACCGGTCACTGGGCTCGCGGCGGCTTCGATCCCGTCGCGACGCTGCGCCGGGCGGCGGGCCGGATCGTGAGTGTGCATCTCAAGGACCTGGTGGAGCGCGGCGTGACGGGCGCCCACGACGTGCCCTGGGGCACCGGGGCGTCCGATGCCGCCGGCCAGCTCGCCGAATTGCGGCGCCAGGGTTTTGCCGGCACCGTCTATATCGAGTACGAGCATTTCGCGTCACCCACGTTTGAATCCGACCTCGCGCGCTGCGTGGAGTATTTCCAGCGGGCGCTCGCGGCCCCGATCGACGATCTGCGCGCCGGCCACGTTGCGCCGCCGGGCTTCACCCGGGCGCCGGATGAGCTCTGGGCCAATGGCCGGGGCAAAGACTCCCAGCGCTGGGCCCCCGCGCCCGCGCTGCTGAGGCCGGACTTGAGCAACGCGGACTTCCCGCCGGGATCCTGGGCCTGGGAGGACGGGGTGCTGGTGGGCCAAGGCGGCGGTGATCTCTGGACCAAGGAGAGCTTCGGCAATTTCGTGCTCAGTTTCGATGTCCGGGCGACCGGGCCCGTCAATTGCGCGCTGTACCTGCGCACGGACGATCCCACCCGCGCCCGGGAGACGGGGATCGAGATTCCCTTCGTTCCGGCCGACGGCGGCACCCCCGCGGCGGCGGGTTCCGAGGAGGCCTTGGGGGCCAATCGCCAGGTCGCGGTCGAGCCCGGCAAATGGTATCACTGCGTCGTGACCGCGCGGGGGGACAAGCTCTTCGTCACGGTCAATCACGAGATGGCGGTCCACACGGATCTGATCACCGGCAACGTCTGGAAGAACGCCGCGCCGGACGATCCCCGGTCGAAGCAGGTCCGGCAGCCGGGCCGCATCGGCTTCCAGCCCCGGGGCCAGGCCGTCGCGCTCCGCAACCTCCGCATCGACTCCCTTTAGGCGGACGCCCTCCGCGTTTCACGGCCCGCGGGCACCGGCTGGCCGGATCGAACGTGAGATCCCAGCCGCGCCGCTTCGCCCCCGGGCCCGGGCAACTCCACTTCAACTTCCGGATTCATGAGTGATTCCTCCAAGACCTCCGCCGCGCCCGGGGCGCGGCCGCCGTGGGAGCACACCGCGGCGTTCCTGCTGTTGCGGTTGTTCCTCGGCCTGCGGGCCCTGCTCGCCGGCGCCGACAAATTCGAGTCCGGCGGGACCTATTCGCTGGCCAATTACGCGAAGAACATGAGCCGGATGGCGGAAGGCATCACCGGGGCGTCGTTCATGCCACTGTGGATGACCCGGGTTTTCGCCCACTCGCTCGGGTACATCCTGCTGGCGCTCGGGGTGGCGCTGTTGCTCGGGCTGAAGACGCGCCTGACGCTGGTGCTGATGGGGCTGATCTACGTCGGCCTTGGCTTCGGCCTGATGGCGGTGCAGGAGGACCAGGGCGTCGCGTGGATCGGCATCTACGTGATCATGATTGCCGGGGCCCTGCTGCTGGTGCGGCATGACCGCTTCGCCCTGTGGGCCGACCGCCATGACTGACGGCAATGAACCGGGCGGGCCGGCGTTTTCCCGCCGGGATTTTCTGACCACCGGCATCCGGCTGGGGGCGGCGTTGGTGGCGGCACCGTACCTGGCGCGGGCCGCCGTGGCGGGCGATTCCTTGCAGGTGGCGCTGATCGGGTGCGGCGAGCAGGGGCGCGTGCTGCTGAACGCGGCGCTGAAGATCCCCGACATCCGGTTCCTGGCTGTGTGCGACATCTGGGAGTACAATCGCACCTACGGGGTGCGCCTGCTCCGGAAATTCGGCCACGACCCGAAGCCGTTCGAGGATTTCCGGGAGATGCTCGCGGCGGTGCCCAACCTGGACGCGGTCATCGTGGCGACGCCGGACTTCATGCACGCGGAGCACACCAATGCGTGCCTGCGGGCGGGGAAGCACGTCTATTGCGAGAAGCTCATGGCGCACACGGTCGAGGACGCCCGATCGATGGTGCGCACCCGGGACGAGACGGGCAAGCTGCTCCAGATCGGGCACCAGCGGCGCAGCAATCCGCGCTACCGGTCCGCCCGGGAAAGGCTGCTCGGCGAGGCCCACCTGCTGGGCCGGATCACGAATGTGAGCGGGCAGTGGAACCGGGCGGTGAGCGAGGATCTGGGCTGGCCCGCGCGCTACGCGATTCCGGAGGCGACGCTGCACAAGTACGGCTACGCGAACATGCGTGAGTTCCGGAACTGGCGCTGGTTCAAGAAATACGGCGGCGGTCCCATCGCGGACCTGGGCGCGCACCAGATCGACGTCTACAACTGGTTCCTGGGAGCCAATCCCGCGTCGGTACTGGCCGGCGGCGGGGTGGACTACTACACGACGCACGAATGGTACGACAACGTGATGGTGATCTACGAGTTTCCGGGGGCCGCCGGCACCGTGCGGGCTTTCTACGAGGTGCTGACCACCACGAGCGCGGGCGGCGGGTACCACGAGTATTTCATGGGCGACGAAGGGGCGCTGAAGATCTCGGAGAACCCGAAGTACACGAAGCTTTACCGCGAGGCGCGCGCGCCGGATTGGGAGCGGTGGGTGCAGCAGGGAATGATTCTCCACCCCGGCCAGGGGGAGGAGGGGGCCGCCGTCGCGGCGCGGCCGTGGGAAAAGGAGATCCGCCCGAAATTCAGCCTCGCGCCGCCGCGGGCCTCGGTCGTGGACGTGCGCGAGACCGCCGCGCTGTCCGCGTGGAACCTGGCCGCAACGCTCGACCAGCCGATCCACCAGCCGCACCTGGAGAACTTCTTTGACGCGATCCGCGGCCGGGCGAAGCTGAACTGCCCGGCGGAGACGGGGTTCGCCTCCGCCGTCACCATCCTGCGCGTCAACGAGGCGGTGGCCGCGAAGACCATGCTCACCTTTGCGCCGGGGGATTTTGCCGCGTGAGACCTTTTCCGATGAGACGTTCAACCTTCCTGTTGCTGGGGGGCATCCTGGCCCTGGCGGCCCGCGCCGCCGACCAGGTGCCGCTCCATCTCGACCTGCCCAAGCCCCTGTTCGTCGGCACCCCGCGCCCGATCGAGCTGCCCAATCTCGAGAAGCCCCGGCTGGGCCGGCGCCCGGACCTCATGGTGCCGGCCGGCACCATCCTCCTCTCGAAAGGCATGCCGGTCACGGCCAGCGACGACCAGCCGGTCATCGGCGAACTCGGCTTTGTGACCGACGGCGACAAGACCGGCGTCGACGGGAGCTTCGTGCAGTTCGGTCCGGGCCCCCAATGGGTCCAGATCGACCTGGGCAAGCCGGCCGCGCTGCAGGCGATCGTGGTCTGGCATTTTCACGCGCAGGCCCGGGTCTACCACGCTGTGGTGGTGCAGGTGTCCGACGATCCCGGCTTCGCCACCGGGGTGCAGACGCTGTTCAACAACGACCTCAAAAACGCGGTCGGCCGCGGCGCCGGCACCGACCCCGCCTACATCGAAACCTATGAGGGCCGCCTGATCCCGGCCAACGGGGTGCACGCCCGCTACGTCCGCCTCTATTCCAACGGCAACACGACGGACGACCTGAACGACTACTGTGAGGTGGAGGTCTACGGCCAGCCGCTGCCGTGACGATCCCGGGCGCCCTGATGCACCCGCCAAAACGACTCCTGCGCGACAAGCTTCTCCCACCAAACCCATGACCTCGACCTACTGTCGGTTGCTCTCCCTCGTGGCGGTTGGCCTGCTGACCGCCGGCGCTTTGCCCGCCGCGCCCGGCGACGGATTCCCCGGAAGGTGGGCGCTGACCACGCCCGGCGGCCACGCCGGCTGGCTGGAAATCCGGGCGCAAAACGGCTGGTACGACGGCTCACTTCTCTGGAATTGGGGCAGCGTGAATCCGGTCGACGACGTCGTGATCGACGGCGACACCCTGACCGTGACGCAAATCCGCGAGGTGCCGCGCAAGGACGCGGCCGGCCGGACCGTGGCCACCCAGCGGCTCACCGAGACCATCACCGCCCAGCTCGCCGGCGACGAGCTGAAGCTGACCCGCGTCGCGCCGCACGACGACGGGCGGGGCTTCGACCGTGAACAATTCACGGGCCGGCGGATCCCACCGCTGCCCCCGGCCCCCAACCTCGCGCAGGTGCGCTATGGCCCGCCGATCGTATTATTCGACGGACATGATTTCTCCGGCTGGCGGCCCTTGGAACCCGACAGCACGAACTGCTGGTCGGTCAAGGACGGAGTCCTGGTCAACCGGCCGCCCGACTGGCCGCACGTCGAGGGGCGGCCGCACGTGAATTCGGCGAATTTGCGCACCGAGCGGGAATTCGAGGACTTCAACCTGCAGCTCGAGGTGAATGTGCCGGCCGACAGCAACAGCGGCATCTACCTGCGGGGTATCTACGAGGTGCAGGTGCTCGATTCGTACGGCAAGCCGGTCGATTCGCACAACATGGGGGCGATCTACAGCCGCCTCACGCCGACCGTCGCCGCCGAGAAGCCGGCGGGCCAGTGGCAGACCCTCGACATCACGCTCGTCGACCGCCACGTGACGGTGGTGCTCAATGGCACGCGGATCATCGACAACCAGCCGCTGCTGGGCTGCACTGGCGGCGCGCTTTGGTCCGACGAATCCCGGCCCGGCCCGATCTATCTGCAGGGCGACCACGGGCCGGTGGAATACCGCCAGATCGTCCTCCGGCCGGTCCTGCATTAGGGCGGGGCAACGAGAATCTCCGGCGCGGGGCCAAGTGTGTGGCGCCATCCGCCAGTCTCACGATGAACCGTCCGCCGGAGACGACTGGGCCCCGGGCGGAATCGATCGCGGCCCGTTGGGGGCTGCGATTGGTCCTGGCCGCATTGATGGTCGCGGCGTTCTGGCTGCGGCTGGCCGATCTTGGAGCGCGGCCCATGCATGCGGACGAAGCCAACCAGGCCGTGCGGCTGGCGCAGTTGCTCGAAACCGGGCGCTACGCCTTTGCCGCGGGCGACCACGGGCCGACGCTCTACTTCTTCGGGATGCTGCCCGCCTGGCTGCGC
>JBAIXJ010000588.1:0-2765 GCA_037916645.1 Opitutales bacterium
GGCGCGGCGGTGCGGCCGTCCGCGGCGATGCGGAAGGGAAACGCGAGGTGGCGGCCGTCGGGGTTCGCGCTCATGCGGAAGCGGTGGCGAGCGTCTGGGTGTTGCCGATGATCGCCGTGCCCTGGACGCCGGACGGGCCGAGGCACTGGCCGACGCTGGACTCCGTGAGGACGCCAACCTGGTTGACTTTCACCTGCGTCGAGCCGCCCGACCAGAGCACGGTCGTGCAGGGCGAGGGGTTCGTGCCGGTCGTGAACGGGCAGCCGGCGACCGCATGGACGTCCGACTCGAGCAGCACATAGCCGCCGCCGACCTGCGCCACGGTGTCCGTGGTCGAGGCGAGGATCACGACGCCGCCGTGCGGGCACTGGATGTTGCTCAGGGTGGTGAGGAGGGCACCGGGCATGGGGAAAGGGGCGTGCGGCGGCTCAAACTCCGACCTTGAAGGCGTCATTCACCAGGCTGGCGCCGGCCGTGGTGATCTTGAGCATGCCGTTGTTCACGTTGATGTCGGTCTGCGAGATCACGATCTGGCAGGAGCCGAGCTTCAGGGTGATCTGGTCGGTCTCCATCGTGAGCTCGGCGCCGTCGGCGTGGAGCAGTTGGACCTTGTTGGCGTCGTCATCGAGGACGAGCTTGTGGCCGGCGCTGGTCGCGAGAACGCGCGCCTTGTCGGTCGACGGATCCGGGCGGTCGCCCTGGGCGAACCAGCAGCCGGTCCAGATCGGGCGGGAGACGTCGCCCGCCTCGAACTCGATCCAGACGCCGTCGCCGACCTCCGGCAGCAGCACCAGGCCGTGCGACGGGCCGGCGAACGGCAGGCAGGGCAGCGCCCAGGGGGAATCGAGGTCGGGCCCGTAGATCTCCGGCACCTTGGCGCGGAGGCGGCAGAGGCTGCCGTCGCCCTCGAGCTGGGACACCGTGCCGCGGTACTTGCCGAAGAAGCGGCCGCGCTGCGCCTCGGCGGATTCGAACGCGTAGAGGTCGGAGTCGGTGTCCATGTCAGAAGATGCCGGCGAGCGGGTTGCCCGCGCCGGCGTTCACGGTGGAGCGCGCGTCGCTCACCAGGGTGAACTCCTGGGTGTGGAGCGAACGGTTGATGACGTGGCGCACCCGCGTCACGACGAAGTTGCCGCTGTGCTGCTGGGGTCCGGCCTTCACGGTGACGACGTCGTAGGCGCGCATGATGCCGTCGAAGCAGTCGGGCAGGACCCGGCCGGTGGCGCGGACGCCGTAGACGGACCGCAGGGTGGCGGCGCGGGTCGCGCGGTCCGGATCCTCGTCGAGCTGGTGCGGCCCGAGCAGGAGCTGGCCGGTGGTGGAGGCGTTGTCGTAGGAGGGCTGGGCGCCGAGCAGCGGGACGCTGCCGTAGTTCGAGGTGCGGTCGACCGTGCTGCGGTCGCTGATCGTCACCGTGCGGGCGGTGAACTGGCTCGCGGCCTGCGCGTCGTTCGCCACGGAGAAGTTCTCGATGTTCCGGTCGTCCCCCAGCAGGACGAGCGTGGGCAGGCCCGGCGTGGGGTCGGTCGCGTAGGGGCGGAAGCAGCCCCGGCTCTGGCCCGGCGTGGCGCCCGGCAGCACGTAGACGTGGTAGCCGTTGCGCCGGGCGAGACGGCGCAGGAACTGAAAGACGGTCTCCCGCCGGACCGCGGCGCCGCCGAGCGGGTCCGCCGACGGCGTGGTGGTCTGGATGTCGCCCGCCACGATCCCGGGCACGGACCCGAGCAGGCGGGTGGCGAGGTCGGAGTCGGTGTCGCCCTCGGTGACCTCGACGTCGGCCCGGCGGTTGAGCAGGACGCTGTCGTCGTGCACGACGAGGGTGACCGTGCTCTTGCCCGGCTCCGAGTGGAGGTCGCTGTGGTAGCCGACGAGCGGCCCGTCGATCAACGGCACCCACGGCCCGGTGTCGATCTGCAGCTCAAGGCGCACGCGGGTGAAGTCGCTGATGAAGCTCTCCTCCAGGTCCGCCCAGTCGCCGTGGTCGTCGAGGCAGACGGCGAGCTGAAGGCGCGCCTCCCACGCCGCGTCGCTCTGCTGGTCGACGGAAATCTCCTCCACCCGGTCGAGCTGGTCCTGGGTGGCGGGGCTGCCCGCGAAATAGAGCCGGAAACGCTTCGAGGTCATCTCAGGTGGGCGGCAGTTCGAGCGTGTCGCCGGTCTCCGCGATCAGCTCGCGCGAGGCGTCGAGCGCCGTGTTGGCGTCGGCGATGTGCCAGAACTTGGTGCCGTCGGAGTAGGTGTCGTAGGCGAGGAGATCGAGGCGGTCCTGCTGGACGACGGTGTGGGGCGAGCCGGTGACGGCGGGCAGGGTCCGCCGCGTGAGCGCGGCGACGGTGCGGCCGTCCGGCGTGGTCACGTCGACGGTGGGCTGGCTGGCGTAGCGGGAATTCGGGAGGAACATGGTCAGAACGGAATGAGCTCGACGGCCTGGCTGGCCGTGTTCGCGAGGTTGGCAACGGCCTGCGCCTCCTTCGCGAGGGTCGTGTACTGGAACGCGCCCTTGGCGACGTCGTCGTCCGAGCAGCTGTCGACCTCGTTCACCGTGAGCTCGATGTCGACGTCCGCCTGGATCGGATTGAGGATCTGGTCGTAGAGGACCTCGGTGATCCGGAGGGAATTGATCGTCACCGGCAGGACTCGGGTCAGGCCCCAGATGAAGATGAGCCGGGCGTAGGTTTCGCGCGGGATGGCCTGGGTGGGCGGATCGCCGCCGCCGCCGATGCCGAGCGCGCTGCCGATGGCGTCGATCGCCTGGCCGACCAGGC
>JBAIXJ010000589.1:0-1731 GCA_037916645.1 Opitutales bacterium
CGCACTTTCGCCGTCGTCGGGGACAACGCGGGTGGCGTCGGCTTCAGCGGCGCCGTCACTCCTGCGCCTGGCGCGTCGCCGCCGGGATCATCACGCCTCTTCTTGGGATAGGTCATCGCCTTGGCCAGGGCCTTGACCTTCGCTCTGACAGCTCCGCGGCTCATCGCGGCAAAGGTGTCGCTCCAAACGCGAAATGCAACCCCCGGCGGTGAGAGCGTTGCGGCGGACAGGGATGGCGGCCGAGACTACGGACGGATACCAGATTCCACCCGGTGCAACAGGTCCTCCAAGTGCGCGGGATCAGGCCGGGCCTGCCCATTTTCGATCCGATGGACCAGGTCGGTGATGGCGGCGTTCAACGCGACCGGCACGCCGGCCTTCCGCCCCACCCCGGCCACGTAGCCGTTGATGAAGTCGATTTCCGTCAGCCGGCCCCGCTCGAAATCCTGCAGCATCGACGGCTTGAGGTTCCCGTACGTCGCGATGACGAGGTCGATCCAGGCGTCGTATTCGGGCCCGGGCTCGCCGGCGCTCCGCCATGCCGGCGGAACCGGCTCGACGATCATCCGCTCCGGCCGCGCCCCGCTGGCCAGCGCCACCGCCAGCGCCTCGTCGTACGCCCGGCGGAAGACCTCTCGGCCGGCCGGGGTGCCGTAGTACTGCCGCATGGTCTGGCCGGCGACCGCGCCGAGTGTCGTCACTGAGCAGTTGAGCACGAGCTTCGCCCAGACCGCCCCGCGCAGGTTGGCGGTCACCCGCATCTCCACCGCCCCGTCCAAGGCCCGGGCCACCGCCGCCGCGCGGTCGCTGAGGCCGCCGGCCAGCTCGCCGATCAGCAGATGGCCCCCGTTCCGCTGCTCGTAGATTCCCGGCGCCACCATCGTCGCGCCCAGGTTGGACAACCCGCCGAGGACGACGCCGTCCCCCAGCCGGTCGTGGAGAATCTGGGACACGCCGCCATTTTGGATCGGCAGCAGGGTTCCGCCCGGGGCCAGCAATCCGGCGAGGAACGGCGCGACCTCCAGCGCCTCGCGCGCCTTGGTCGCGAGCAGGATCAGATCGAAGCGGTCGCGTCCCGCGTAGTCCGCGAGCGCCGCGACCTCGACGCCCGCGGCCGCCGCCGGGCCGCCGACCCCCGACACCCGCAGGCCCGAGGCCCGCAGCGCGCGCGCCGCTTCGGCGGTGCGCGTGGCGAGGCAGACGGGGACGCCGGCGCTGATCGCGCGGGTGGCAATCGTTCCCCCCAAGGCTCCCAAACCCACGACCAAGGTCCGCATCGGCCGCACTCTCCCGCGGTGCCGCCGCCCGTCAGGACGCCACCGGCCCCGGGAACAAGAAGAACATGGCGGCGAGGTAGAAGATGGTCCAAGCCATCTGCGCGACCCGGAAGAGACGGGGCCACTGGCTGCCAAGGAAGGTCCAGAGGAGCCCCGCCGGAATCGCGAAGGCCAGGATGCTGAGCCCCATCGTGGCCGCCTCGACCCAATCCCGATGGAGGTTGGCGTAGTTGGCGGAATTGAACTTCGCCACGAGCGCCCAGGCGCCCTCCTGGAGCCATTGGGACCACACCGTGCCGTAGCCGGAGACATTCGGCAGCAGCATCGTGCAGGCGGCCACCAGACCGATGGGCCCGAAGTCGAAGCGGAGTGGATGGGTGCGGGAGGGTTCGGGCATCGATCGGGAGGTTGGGGGTTGGATCGCGGAGATCCCTTGATTGGGGGGGCCGACACG
>JBAIXJ010000590.1:0-5012 GCA_037916645.1 Opitutales bacterium
ACTGCGTCGCCCTGCCCCTGCTGCTCGGCTGGCACCGGGGACAAGCAGGCCGGCTGGCGGTGCTGCCGGGACGGATGCCCAAGGGCCAGTTCCGCGTCTACCGGCGCGTGGACCGGGTGCTCGCTGGGAGCACCGCGGTCCGCGACGCGGTGATCGCCGAGAGGCCGGCGCTGGCGCCGCGCATCCGGATCTGCGGCAATCCCATCGATTGGAGCGGCCTGGCGGCGCTGCCGCGGACGCCTGCCGCCGGCTCGCCGGTCACCGTCGGCTACGTCGGCCGCCTGAACCGCGAGAAGGGGCTCGAGTGGCTCGCGGTGGCCGTCCGCCGCTTGGCACCACGGTCAGACCTGCCACCGTGGCGACTGGTGCTGTGCGGCCCCGCCGACGTGGCCCACGGCGGCTCGGGACCGGAATTCGCGGCCGGACTCGCGCAAACGCTGGGCGCCGCGCTGGGGCCCGCGCGGTTTCAGCTGCTCGAACCGGAATACGAACCGGACCGCCTGGCCGCCGTTTACCGACAGATGGACATCTTCTGCTATCCGAGCCTGGCGGCGCGCGGCGAAACGTTCGGCGTCGCCGTGGCGGAGGCGATGGCCGCCGGCGCGGCACCCGTCGTGTCGGCGCTCCCCTGCTTCACCGACTTCGTGCGCGCGGGTGAAACCGGCGTCGTGGTCGATCCCGCCGGTCCGGATGCCGAGGCGCGCCTGGCCGAAGCGCTGGCGGGACTGATCCGCGATTCCGCCCAACGCGAACGCCTGGCGGGCGCCGCCCAAGCCGCAGTCCGGGCGTACGACTATCCACGGTTTGCCGAACGCCTGCTCGAGGATTTTTCCTCGTTGCTGCCCGCGGCCGAAAGGCAAACCTAGGTCCCACCATGGCCGAAACCGGACCCTACCTGGGTCAGGGCTGCGTGACCCCCTATCCGAAGCGCGAGGTGCTCGGCGCCTGGATCTGGGCGGCGGTGCAGGCCACCCTGTTTCGCTGGAGCCCACGCCCATGGCATTGGTGGCGCGCCTGGTTGCTCACGATGTTTGGCGCAGATATCCCCTCGCCCGGGCAGGTGGTGGTCTTCCCCACGGCGCGCGTTTATTTCCCGTGGAAGCTGACGCTCGCGCCGCGCGCGATGGTCGGCCGCCACGTCAACCTGTACAACCTCGAGCGCATCACGCTCGGCTACGGGGCGAACGTCAGCCAGCACTGCCACCTGTGCGCGGGCACGCACGACTACACCCGCTGGGCGATGCCCCTGATCGCCCGGCCGATCACGGTCGGGGCAAACGCCTGGCTGGGCGCCGACGTGTTCGTGGGCCCCGGCGTGACGATCGGGGAGCTGTGCGTGGTCGGCGCGCGTTCGGTGGTGGTCAAGGATCTGCCGCCCCGCAGCGTGTGCGCCGGGAATCCGTGCCGGCGAATCAAGGATCGGC
This sequence comes from Opitutales bacterium, assembly GCA_037916645.1. Taxonomy (GTDB): domain Bacteria; phylum Verrucomicrobiota; class Verrucomicrobiia; order Opitutales; family Opitutaceae; genus Fen-1467. Next base: position 1,425 of record JBAIXJ010000590.1, read on the forward strand.
CTGAGCCGACTTAGGTTATGCGGGTCCGATAGTCCTTCGGTCTCGTGAGAATCGCCCAGATTGTTCCCAGCCTGGAGGAACGGCACGGCGGGCCCTCCAAGTCCGTGCGCTGCCTGGCAGCTGCCCTTGCCCACCTCGGACACGAGGTCGATCTGCTAGCCACCACTCGTTCGATGGAGGGGCCGGCGCCAGCAGACGGACTGCGAATCCGAAGCTTCCGCCGTGGCTGGCCGGACACCGTCTGCCCGTCCGCGGACCTGCGCATTCACCTTGCCGAGCACACCTACGACTGCGTGCACCACCACGCCCTCTGGCTGCGAACGCTCCACTACGCCGGGCAGGCGGCGCGGCGGACGGGCGCGCGCCTGGTCATTTCCCCGCGGGGCATGATGAGCGACTGGGCGTGGCACCACCGCCGGTGGAAAAAACGGCTGGCCAATGTCCTGATTCATCCCGGTGCGCTGGCCCGGGCGCACGGCTGGCACGCGACGAGCGAGGCGGAGGCGACCGACATCCGCCGGCGGGGTTTTCCGCAGCCGACCTGCGTTGCGGCCAACGGCGTCGACGCCCCCGCCTCGGAGGAAATGGCCCGCGCGCACGAGACCTGGGCCCAGCTGTGCCCGCCGGCCGCGCAACGGCCGGTGGCGTTGTTCTACTCCCGCTTCCATCCCAAGAAACGCCTGCAGGAATTGATCGACCTCTGGCTCGATCTTTCGCCCAAGGACTGGCTGCTCCTCGTGGCCGGCATTCCGGAGGCGTATTCGCTGGCCGAGTTGCAGGACGGCCTGCGCCACCGTGCCGCCGGCGAACGCATCGCCGTGGTCGACGCCCGCAACCGCCCTCCACCCTACGGGCTGGCGTCGCTTTTCCTCCTGCCGTCGCACTCGGAGAATTTCGGGATGGTAGTGGCCGAGGCCATGGCGTGGGGCGTGCCCGTGCTGGTCACCGACACCACCCCCTGGGCGGAGGTTGCGGCCGAGAACGTTGGCTGGTGCGTGCCGTGGGCGCGATACCGGGAAGCCCTTCGCGCGGCGCTGGCGGAGCCAACCGAGCGGCTGGAGCAGCGCGGCGCCCGCGCCCGCGACTGGGTGCTCCGCCGCTTCTCGTGGGCGGACGCGGCGCGAAGGCTGGGCGCCTTTTATGGGAAGCTGGCGGAGTCGCCGCCATGATCGCTCAAGCATCAGAACTGCGCCGGAGTCACGGCGATCCGGCGTCTGCCGGCAGCCCGCCCGGCCGGCTGGAGATCCTGGCCCTGCTTCACGCGGCGGGCCTGCTGGTTTTTGCGACTTGGGATTTTGGCGGCGAGACCGATTTCGCCGGGCGGGTCATCAGCCTTTGGGGCAGCCTCGCCGCACCCCTCGCGGCCATGGCCTGCCGGCGCCGCCTCGTCCGGCACGAGGGTTGGCCCCGTGCGCTGCGGTGGCTGTGGCCGCTGGCGGCCTTCGACGGGCTTGTGCTGATCAGTGCCCTCAACCCCAGCTTTGCGCCCGCGGTTCTGGGCGGCGCCACCGCCCTCGTGCACACCGGCGCCCGGCCGGGATGGCCGAGCTCCGCCCGGCCGGCGGCGGCGCTGCAGGAGCTGTGGCAGTTCAATGCGATCTACCTGACCGGGTTCAATCTCGCGGTCAGCGTCGGCCGCCGCCGCGCCTTGCGGGCGCTTCTCCTCGTCCTGGCCGCGAACGCCCTTGCGCTGGCGGTGTTCGGGACGTTCCAGCGGCTCGGAGGCTCCGCCGGGCTCTATTTCGGCCTGCAGGCGTCGCCCAACGAGGAGTTCTTTGCCACGTTCATCTACCACAACCATTGGGCCGCTTTTGTCCTCCTGTCGCTGGCGGCGGCGGCCGGCCTGGCCCTCCACTACGCGCGGCGCTCCGACGTCGGCGCACGGCGGCAATCCCCCGTGTGGTTCGGAATGGTCGCCGCCCTGCTTTTGGCCGCCTCGGTGCCGTTGAGCGCCTCGCGCTCCGGCACGGTGCTGACGCTCATTCTGCTGGCCGCCGCGGTCGTGACCTGGTGGCGGGGCCGGCGCCGCGCGGAACCTGCGGGCCGGCCGGCGTCCGCGCTTCCCGGCGCGCTTTTGGCGCTTTTCCTGGCGGCCGGCGTCACCGGCACCTACCTCCTCGACCGGCCGGTGATCGAGCGGCGGATCGACACCACCCGTGCGCAGATCGAGCAGGCCCGGCGCGAGGGCGGGATCGGGGACCGCGCCCAGCTTTACGCCGACACGTGGCGCATGGCGCGGGCCCGTCCCTGGTTTGGCTGGGGTCTGGGCTCCTACGGCACCGTTTTCCAGATCTTCAACCAGCAGGTCTCGGTCGAGGGCTGGGTGCCGTTCTACGCCCAGGCGCATTCCGACTGGCTGCAGGCCCTCGCCGAGGTCGGCGTCGTCGGCTCGGCGCTCCTGGTCCTGCTGGCGCTGTGGCCGCTCGCCGCCCTACCGCGGCGCGGACCACGCGACTCCCTGCCGGTCTTCCTCCTTACGGGCTGCGTCCTGATCGCCGCCTACGCGCTGGTCGAATTCCCGTTTGCCAACCCCGCCGTGATGCTGACGTTCTGGCTCTGCTTTTTCGCGGCCATCCGCTATGTCCAGCTCGACGCCGCGGCGAAGGCCTGACCCGACATGAACGGACGCTGCCCCCTTTCGGTCCTGATTCCGACACGCAACGAGATCGGCAACATCCGCGCCTGCATCGAGTCGGCCCGGTTCTGCGACGAGATCGTCGTGGTCGATTCGTTGAGCACGGACGGGACCCCGGCCGCCGCGGCGGAGCTGGGGGCCACGGTGGTCGATTTCCGCTGGGATCACCGCTACCCCAAGAAGAAGAACTGGGCGCTGGCCACCGTGCCGTGGCGGCACGAATGGGTTCTCATTCTCGACGCGGACGAGCGGATCACGCCGGAACTTGCCGCCGAAGTGCCGGCGGCGCTCGCCGCGCCTGCGCTCGACGGCTACTACGTCAACCGCCGGTTCCATTTCATGGGCGGACCCCTGCGGCACTGCGGCTACTATCCCAGCTGGAACCTGCGCCTCTTCAAGCACCGTCTGGGCCGCTACGAGCAGCCGCCGGGCAACGCGGATACCGGCTCCGGGGACAACGAGGTCCATGAGCACCTGCGCCTGACCGGAAGCTGCGGGCGCCTGCGCGGGGAACTCGAGCACTACGCCTACCCGACCATCGCCGAATGGGTGGAGAAGCACAACCGCTACAGCAACTGGGAGGCCCGCGTCGGCCTTGAGGGACTCCCGAGCGGCGGCGCCGCGGCGGCGGGGGCTGAGCTCGCGCGCAAGCGCCGGCTGAAACGGCTGGCCCGCCATCTGCCGTTCCGGCCCTCCGTGCGCTTCTGCTACCACTACTTCCTGCGCGCCGGCTTTCTCGACGGATACCGCGGGTACGTGTTCTGCCGTCTCCTGGCGTTCTATGAGTTCCTCGGCCTCGCCAAGGCGCGGGAGCTCGCGCGTCGCGAGCCCAAGCCCTGATCCACCGCATGCCCGCACCGGCGGCATCCTCGGCCCGTCTCGTCTTCGCCAACCGCTACTACTGGCCGGACGAGCCGGCGACTGCGCAGCTCCTCACCGATCTGGCGGAGGGC
>JBAIXJ010000591.1:0-9690 GCA_037916645.1 Opitutales bacterium
GCCCTGCCCAACAGAAAGCCCCGGGGGATTTCCCGGGGCTTGCCAGATCCAATCGATGAATCCGCCGGCTATTTCTTGAGAACTACGAAATCGACGCGGCGATCCTTGGCCATCTGCTCGTCGGAGCCCTTTTCCGCGGCGCCGAGCGAGCCCTTCGAGAGGGTTTCCAGCTGCGCAGCGGAGATGCCGAGCGTCTGGATGAACTGCTTCACCGCCTGGGCGCGGCGGTCGCCGAGGCCGAGATTGTACTCCGCGGTGCCGCGCCAGTCGCAGTGGCCCTCGAGCAGCATGCGGTACTGCGGATTCTTCTTCATGTAGTCCGCCGCGGCCGTGATCTTTGCGCGCTCGGCGGGCTTGACGGCCGACCGGTCAAAGTCGAAATACACGGGCTGGAGCAGGCCGCGAATGGTGTTTTCGTCCTCAAGCACGCCGTCGGCGCGCGGCTGCAGCCCGCCGGCCGATTGGTCGGTCAGATTGCCCATGGACTGGGGCGTGACCTCGCCTGTGCCCATCGGGGCGGCCGTGTCCGCCGGGGTCGGCCGGGGTTTCTTGGTGCATCCGGCGAAGGTCACCGCGACGCTAAGCAGGGCAAGGAAGAGATTCCTGGAATTGAAGTTCATGAAAGGCTCGCGACAAAGTTGACCTTATTGTCCAAAGGCCTACCCGTGCGCAAGGAATTATTGCGCCGGCGAGATGCACGGCGCCACCGACCGCGATGAACCTCTGCCTCCTCTTCGACAACGGCTCCCTGGAGCCGGCGGCGACGCTGGAACTCCGGCGCCTCGCGCTGGAATTGGCGGTGGCGGTCGGCGCCGACGTGCGCCCGGTTTCCCTGCTGCATTCGAGCGCCCTCGACCCCATCCGCGTCGGCGGGACGCCGGCGCAACTCCTTGTGCCGGCGGTGCGCGCGCTGCTGGCCGCCGGCCACGACGACCTCGCGCTGCTGCCGCTCTTTTTTGGGCCGAGCGCCGCGCTGACCGACTACCTGCCGGCCCAGCTTGCGCTGGTGCAGCGGGATTTCCCGGGCCGGCGCGTGCGGTTGGGGCGCTGGCTGGTGGACCCCGGGGCGCCGCCCGACACCCGGATCGCCGCCATCCTGGCGGACAACGTGCGCCGGGTGATCCGGGAGTCCGAGCTCCGCCGCCCGGCGGTGGTGTTGGTCGACCACGGCAGTCCCCAGCGGGCGGTTGCCGCAGTGCGCGACTGGCTCGGCGGGCAGCTGGAGACGCTCCTGGCCGGCGAGGTCGGGCATTTTGCCGTGGCATCGATGGAGCGGCGGCCGGGCGCGGAGTACGATTTCTGCGCGCCGACGCTGGCCGGCCTGCTCGCAAGCGGCGCCCTGCCGGCGGGCGACGTCGTCGTGGCGCCCCAATTCCTGCTGCCCGGCCGGCATGCCGGGCCGGGCGGCGACCTCGCGGCGATCTGTGCGGCGGCACAAAAAAGGCAACCCGGCCTGCGGGTTCATTTCGCCGACCTCGTGGGCCGGCATCCGGGCCTGATCCCCGTGCTGGCGGATCGCTACCGGGAGGTCACCGCCGCGCCGCAGCCGGCGGACGCCCGGGCCGTCAAGGGCCGTGCTTCTGCTCGATCAAGCCGATCTCGAGGGCGTAACGCGTGAGGCTGGCGACGTCGTGCAGGTTGAGCTTGCGCATCAGGTTGGTGCGGTGGTTGTCCACCGTCTTGACGCTGATGTTCAGCTTGGCCGCGATCTCCTTCGTGCTGTAGCTCTCCGCGACGAGCTGGAGCACCTCGCGCTCGCGGTCGGTGAGGAAATCCGAGCTCGAGCTGGCGCTGGGGTTGGCGACGACGTTGCGCAGCAGCGCGGCCACGGCCGGCCCGAAATAGGTGCCGCCGCGGGCGACGGTTTCGAGGCCCTTCTTGAACTCGAACAGCCCGGCAGTCTTTTCGACGAAGCCGTGCGCGCCCGCCTCGAGCATCTCGCGGACGAGGACCGGGTTCTCGTGCCCGGAAAAAACGAGCACCCGCACGTTGGTCAGGACCTTGTTGAGGCGCCGGAGCAGGTCCACGCCGTTGAGTCCCGGCAGCTTCGCGTCGAGGATGATGACATCGGGCTTCACATCGACGCACAACTGGTACGCGCTCTGGCCGTCGCCGCTTTCGCCCACGATCTTGAACGACGGATCGAGACTGAGGATCTCGGCGAGCATCTCACGGATCGCCGTCTGGTCCTCGATGATGACAAGTCGTTTCATATTGAGCGTGGCAGCGCTTCAGGGTAGTGAGAGCAAAGTTCGGGCGGTTTGGGCTCTGGTTCAAGACCAGAAGTCGCCAAGGCCCAGCATGTCCACCTCGCGTACCGTTTACAAGTGAACCTTTTCGGAAAGATTCGGCGGTCGCCGCGTCCCGCCGCCATCGCCCCGGGGGCCGGAATCGCGTTCGCGGCGGCGGCCGCGCTGGCGTGGGGGGGGTGCAGTGCCAACCCGGCGCCTCCGCCGGCCCAGCCGGCGGCCACGGCCGCGCCGACCGCCAATGTGAAGGTCGATGAGGCGTGGAATGACGCCAAGCTGGTGGCAGCCCGCGAGCCGGGCAGCATGCCCGTGGTGGGGTCGGGCAGCTCGATGCAGCCGGTCTATGGGGACAGCACCATGCTGGTCATCAAGCCCATCGCCTACGACCAGCTGCGCGCCGGCATGGCGGTGGCCTACTTGAACCGGAACGGGGCCCGCGTGGTGCACCGGCTGGTTGAGAAGACGCCCGAGGGCTGGCGCGTGAAGGGCCTCAACAACGAGCAGATCGACGCGGAGCTCGTGACGCGGCGGAACCTGGTCGGCGCCGTCTACGCGTCGTTCAACTACGAGACGGACGAAGAGTCGGGGCCGAAGAAATAGGCGGGTAAGGGCTGGAAATCCCTCGTGGGCCATCGGCGCGTTGTAGGGCGAGGTCTCCCGACCTCGCCTGATCCTGAAAATGCGGCATGACGATGGCCGGCCTTAGCCCAGCGCCGTCGTGATCTCTGCCCGCGTTAGCTTTCAATCACGTAGGGCAGCCTCCACCTACGCGGTGTTTTCGGCCGAGTCTCGCGTGCTACCGAGGGTAATGCCCGCCTTCGTCCCGCGGCGGCGGGACTACGGCGCGGCAGCTTTCGGCGGAGCCGAAAGCTGGCCCGCCAGCCGTAGGCTTGGCGAAGGCTGGTGGGTCGACAGGGACTCGAACCCTGAACCAACGACTTAAAAGGACGCTGCTCTACCATTGAGCTATCGACCCAAGCCAGGAGAGGGACGGACTAGCCCTCCCATCGCGGCAGGCAAGGCAATTTTGGAGTGCCGGGCACCACCGTTTCCGGCGGGTGGGGAAGCGGGGCGCCCGGGCAAATCTCAGGGCGGGGAACCGGCGGCGGGAGCAGTCGCGGTGCCGCCTGAAGGGGGCGGCAATGCTTCGCCGGCGGGGGGCTTGCTCGGGGATTCGGCGCTCGATACGGCGCTCGGAGCCGCCGAGGGCGGCTCAGGGGTCGCCGCCGGGCGTGGCGGCGCCGGCGGGATCTCGGGCGCCGGCTTGCGGCGCAACACGACCGGCGCCTGCTCGGCTTCGATGATCCTCTGGAAAAACGCGCGCACCGGCTCGTAGTCGGCGGCCGCGATCGTCGCATCCGAAAGCTCAAGCGACCGCTCGACCGTCACCGCGTGGTCGCCCGCCGCCGCCACCGTCGCCTGGTAGGTTCCGAACGCCGTCTTCAGCGTCACCGGCTTGGGTAGCTCGTCGAGAGCAAATTCCGCCGGATACTCGATCCGGGTGTGATCCGCGAACGAACCGGCCTCGATCTGCACCGGCGCATGCCGCGCCTCCTTCTTCAGCGCGGTGCCGGCGCGCCGGGCGACGATGACCGGCTTGAACACCAGCAGCACGTTGCGCATCGGCTTCCCGTACGCCGGCGCCGTGAACTGCGTGGTCAGCGTGAAACGGTTCGCCTCGAATTCGTCCTTGGATTCGAGATGGACCACCCGGGCCGCGGCCATCGTCCGGCCCAGCCAGCGCCCGATGGCCTTGTCGAATTCGGACGGCGACAGGTGCCGGTATTCGTCGCGCGCCTTGCCCGCCGGATCGCCTTGGAATTTCTCCGTCACCGCGCCCTGGATCGAGCCGTCGCCGAAGATCTGCGCCGTGATCTCCCGCTCCAGCCGGTTGTCCTCCGGCCGCGCCGGGGGGATGGAGATGAGATCGCCGGCGCTCCCGGCGAGCAGGAGCACGCGGCCGTCGCAGTCCGATTCCGGCAGCCAGCCGGGCGGAATGACCTCGCTGGTCGGATCGAACAGGACAAAGGAGCCGTACCTGGGATCCACCAGCTTCGCGGGAACGTCCGGCGGCGGGTCGAGCCGGATCGCGAGAATGCAATGGTTGAATTGGGAGGTGGACGGCCAGTCCGGGATGATATAGCGGCCGCCGCCGGCCGAGACGATGAGGGGAACGGAGTCGATTCCCTCGGCCCGCAGCAACGCCCGCAGCAGGGTGGACTTTTCCTTGCAGTCCCCGTAATTGCACTGCAGCACCCGGGCGGCGGGCCGCGGAATGAGGCCTCCGGCCTCGGCCGAATTCAGGTCGATGAAGATGTAGTTCACCCCCTGGGCGTACCGGCAGAGCCGGCGGACCTTCTCCCACGGAGTCGCCGCCCCGGCGACCAGGGCGTCCGCCTTGGCCTTGAGCGCGGCGTCGGGGACTGCCGCCGTGTCGTATTTCGGTCCAAAATACCCGGCGATGTCGCCCCACGAGGCGAAGGCCACCCGGCGGGTCTTGGCTCCGGCGGGGGGCCGGATCTCCAGCCCGAGCCATGGCCGGTAGCTGATTGAGGGTGGGCTCATCGCCTCATCCTCGATGCCCGGCAGGGCTCGCATTTCCCAAGTCGTGCTCTGGCCGCGCTGGATCGGGGCGACAGGCTCGTGATTGAACATGCGGCCCGTGACCTGCCAGCCGGGCGGAAGCGTCACCGTGATCCCAGAGTACTCCATCGGCAGGTCATCCTGAAAGGACCACACCTGCTGCGCCTGCAGCGCGTTGTTTTCGATCACCGCCTCGTAGGCAAAGACGTCGCCCGCGTCCGCTTCGTCTTCGGCGGTGATGAACTTCTCCTTGGCGTCGCCGTACAACTCCCGCGCATTCTCGAAGATGGCGATGTCGATCGCGGTCTTCTTCTTGAAGGGCACGACTTCGCCGGAGGGCCGGACCAGCCAGGCCTCGAACGTGGTAACGCGGTCGGCACTCGTGTTGTAGCGCACGCGGCCGACGGCGTGCTTTCGCCCGTCGCGGGTTAGGATGCGCACCACCCAGCGCGTCCGGGTGGTGAAGACGCCCGCCTTGTCCACGTCGAGCGTCATCTCGTCGAGCAGCACGGCGGCCTTGGCCGAGCCGTAGGACATGGATGCCGGGCGGGCGATGATCCCGGTCAGCCAGGGCGGCGCCGAGGGTTTCGCGCCGGCGATCGGGCCTGCCAGCGCCAGCATCAGCCACCAGATCGGGGCGCGGGCGGCGCGGGAAAGGGTCGGCGGAGACATGGGAATCCGGGGGGCCTAGTTCGATGCCCCGGACGTGTCCGCCGCAGGCGGCTGGACCGTAGGCGGCTGGACCGGAGTGGGCGCGTTGCCGCTTTGCGGCGCCGGATCGGTGGTCGGCGGAGCGCTGGCGGTCGGCGGTTGGTCGGTGGCCGGCGGGTTCTCCGCCGCCGGCGCCGCCGGCTCCTCGGCGTCCTTCCGGAGCGTCAGCAGGTGATTGTCGCGCTCATGGATGATCTCGAACGCCCGCTTGATCGCCGGGTAGGTCGTCACCGGGAAGGCCAGCCCGGCGAGCGTCAGCTTGCGTTTGTAGGTCAGCTCGCGGCGGGATTTTTGAAACAGAATCTGCACCGTGTAGTCGCCCAGCTTGCCCATCTCCAAGCCCTCCGGGGCGGCGGGCTCCTCGAGCGTGTAGCCCTCCGGCATGACGAGGCGGATTTCATCCTGCTCCGTGGAGCGATAGGGAAAGAGGATCACCGAGCGCCGGGTGGCCGCCTCGAACACCGGGGGCACGCCCTTCTGGAGCGCACTGGGCTGGAAGAACAGGCGGGTGCCGGTCCGGTCGGCGTATTCGGGGATTCGCAGGTGATAGGCGATCTGCAGATCCGCCAGGGGATCCGTGGCGTTGGCCACTTTCACGGCCGTCACCTCGGCGAGCTTCTGGTGCTCCTGGAATTCGTTGCGGATGTATTCCTCCCGCTCCGCGTCGGTCTTGCCATCGAGCGTGTATTTGAGCGAGGCGCCCCACTGCCCGGTGTACTGCTCGGTAACGTCACCCTCGAGGGTGCCCTCGGCATCGAGCCGCAGCTCGGCGTTGCGCGAACGCACCGACGAGTCGGGCGGCCCGCCGGGCACGGTGATCATCTTGTCGGTGCCCTCGGGCTCCGCCAGCAGGGCGGCGGTGTCGGTGTTGGACCAGGGCACGGTGCCGAACGGCAGGTAGGTGGCCCCCGGGTCGCAATAGTACCATTCGTTGCCCCGATCGACGGCGACGACCCAGTCGGGCAGCAGGAAGGGCTCGCCGATCTTCTCGTCGAACAGCATGAAGTTGCGGTCATTGCACGCCGCCCAGCGCGCGTCGATGCCGGCGGCGCGGACCAGGGCGGCGAAAAGGACGTTGATGTCGTGCGAGGTGCCGCTGCCGTTTTTCAGGGTGTCCGCCGCCTTTTCATTGGCCTTGAATTTGCGGCGCTGCTCCGCGGTGAACCGGTGGGCGTCGCGATCGCGGTTCACGATCTTCGTGCGGCAGTAGTCAAAGATCTTCTGCAGCTTGGTGCCGATGGAGTCCTTCGGCGCCACGATCCCGTCCAGCGCGGCGCGGATGGACTTGGTGACCTTGGCTTCGGATTCAAGGTTCTCGTACAGTTCCTTGCTGAGCGTCTTCCAGAACACGGCCGCTCGCATGGCTTCCGCGCCGGAATAATAAACCAGGATCGTGGTCCGGGTGTTGATTGCCGGCACCTGGAAGGGCTCGAGCTTGGCGGCGGGCAGGTTCGACATCTCGAAGTGGTAGTAACCGTCGCGATCCGTCTTGAGCGGCGTCGGGGTGCAATTGAAGGAGATCGAGTGGATCGTCACATCGTTCCGGAACTGGGGCGCCCGCAGCCGGCAGCGCGCCAGCCGCACCGGCAGGTCACCCTGGAACTGGATCGGGAAGAACATCGCGACGCCGCTGGTGATCGCGGTATAGCGATATTCCACGATGGCCCCGGGCACGATGCCGGGGGGCGCAAAGGATTTCACTTTCAGCCGGACGTTGCCCGCCTTGACGATCTCCCGGTCGAACACGTCCTTCTTTCCCAGCTCGATCACGGTTCCGTCGGGCTTGATGGTGCGGGCCGCGACGTCGATGATTTCGGATCCCTGCTCGTAGGGCAGATCGACCTTGGCGAACTCCGTTAGCCCGCGCTCGGTAAAGATCTTCGCCCGGACGTGGTGGCGCTCTTCCGTCTCGAAACCCTGCGACTGGTCCACGTCCGCCTCCCGCAGCAGAATCTCCGCGCCGGCCTCGGGATCGACCTTGGGTTTGGGGTCAGCCAGCTCCGCCGGATCGACGGGGGCCCATTTGGGGGCAGCCGGGAGGCCGCCGGCCAGCGCGGCGAAGACCAGGAACCAGCACCAGCGTGACAGGGAGACCGGGGTGAGGCGGCGACAGGGGCGCCGGCCGCCGGTCGGGGAGGGGTGGTTTGCAGCCATGGAGGCGATTGCCGGGGACGGCGAGCAAAGCAACGAAGGGATCGCGCCGCAACGAAGTAATTTCACGATTCGGGAGCTCACGCCGGCCGCAGCGGCGTGCGCTGGCGGCGGGTTCAGCCCCCGGCGCCTCCCGGCCGGCTTCCCCGCCCGGCCCGCCTTGGGGGCCGATGCCGCCCCCGGGTCCGGACGCCGGCGCCGGGCGCCCGCCAACGCGCGGAATCGGAAGCACTTGAAACCGGAGGCCCGGAACGCACGTTACATGATGGTGGCGCGGAGCCCCCGCCTCTTGACGCGCCTTTGAATCTTGCATACCGCCATGCCTGTGCCGCTGGAGACCAAAAAGTTGGGAACATTTCGAAAGTACGCCCATCAGAGCGTGGTGGAACGCATGTCGACCAAAGCCCAGGAAATCGCCTTGGACCGGATGCTGGTGGACCGGTTCAAACAGGGCGACCAAACCGCTTTCGAGCAGATGGTCTCGCGGTACTGGGATCGGATCTATTCCATGGTCAACCAGCTCCTGCGCAACCCGCAGGACGCGGAGGAGGTGACGCAGGACGCGTTCATCCGCGCCCACCGGGGGCTCGCCGGCTTCCGCGGCGAATCGACTTTTTCGACCTGGCTGTACCAGATCGCGACCAACCTCGCGCGCAACCGGTACTGGTATTGGTGGCGCCGCCGCCGCGACCAGACGATCTCGTTCGACCAGCCGGTCGGCGCCGAGAACTCGACCACGCTCGCCGAGGTCTTCCCGGATGAACTGGAGACGCCGGAAGACGCCACCGTCACGCAGGAGTTTGTGGCCCGCGTGAGCGAGTGCATGAACCGCTTAAGTCCGAAACACCGCGAAATCCTGATCCTACGCAACGTCAAGAACCTCTCCTATGAGGAAATCGCCGAAATCCTCGGAATCAGTGTGGGGACCGTGAAGAGCCGGATCGCCCGCGCCCGGGACAGTCTGCGAAGCAAAATGGGAGATGAATTCAAATGAAAGAGTCCACGTTCATCGAGCTTCTGAATCTCTACATCGACCAGCAGATCTCGCCGGAGGACGCGGCGCGTCTCGAGGAGGAGATTCTGCACCATCCGCGCCGGCGCCTCGTCTACCAGCAGTACTGCAAGATGCACCGGGCCTGCACCATCGTCCTGGGCAACTACGGCACGGAGGCCGAAGGCGAGCCGGTGGTCGCGTTCAAGCCCGCGCCGCGGAGCTCGTGGGGCTATGTCGTCGCGGGGCTGGCGGCCGCCTGCCTCGCGGTCGTGCTCATCCGGGTCCAGGTTCAGTCGCCCAAGGCGGCCGGCCCGGCCCTCCCGGCGGGCGTCCCGGTCGCGGTGGCGCCGGCTCCGGTCGCCGCGACGGCCGTGGAGGCCCTGCCCGTGCATTTGGACGCCACCCTCCCGGGGTTGCGGCGTCTGGGGAACGCGGCGTCGCTGGATCAGGGTCTGATGTTCCCGCTGCCGACTTACGGCCGGAACACGCCGTCGCTGGTGATGGTCCAGACTCCCGCCACCCGCGTGCCGCTTCGGCCCCTGTCCGTCACCGGAAGCCCGGCGCCGGCGACGCCTTCGAGCATCGAGCAATTTGTCTTCCAGGCGGACGCACCCGTGCTGGACGAGCCGCAGGTGTTCCGCGTGCGGCGGTCGGCCGACGGCAAGGAAGAGATGACGGCCTACCAGTTCCAGCGCTGATCCGCCGACGCGCGGCCAGTGCCGTCTCGATAGCCAGGCGCGCCCCAGGCGCGCCTTTTTTCATCCCAGCGCCTTCTTGAGGAGCTGCTCCGTGGTCGCGGAGGGTCCGAGGGCGAGCCCGGCCTGGCGCACCGCCTTGTCGGCGTCGGGTCTCTTGTAGCCGAGCGCCACGAGCGCCATCACGGCATCGCGCGGGGCGTGCGGCGCCTCCGGCGGGAGCCCGGCGGCCGCCGGCCCGGCCGCGACCGCGGCGCCCGGGCCCGGGAATGCGAACAAGCCTTTCAGCTCCACCACCAGGCGTTCC
>JBAIXJ010000592.1:0-5196 GCA_037916645.1 Opitutales bacterium
CACTTCGTCACCGGCCACATCGACACCCTGGGCACGATCCTGACGTTCGAGCCGCGCGGCAAGGACCACTACCTGCGGGTGCGCGTGCCGGCCGAGTTCATGCGCTACGTCGTGCACAAGGGCAGCATCGCGATCGACGGCATCTCGCTCACGATTGCGGAGGTCGACGACGACGCGTTCGCCGTCTGGTTGATCCCCCACACGCTGGCGGTGACGAACCTCCGCGAGCGCCGCGCGGGCGAGCTGGTCAACCTGGAGTTCGACCTGCTCGGCAAACATGTCGAGAAGCTGCTCGCGCTGCGGGTGTAGCGTCCTTGTTCACCACGGATCACACGAATGGGCACGGATTTGTTTTTACAGGAGCCCGCAGAGGACACGGAGGAAACAACGGACGGCGGCCGCCCAGCTCGGTGCCATTGTCGTTGCCTTCGGTGAAAGAACAAATCGACTCACCGATTGGGCTGGAATCCAGTGGTTCGCCATTTCCTCCCAATCTGTGCAAATCCGTGTAATCTGTGGTTGATCTCCGAGATTGAATCTCCGATGCGCGCCGTCCTCGAAACCCTCGCCAGCGAACTGCGCCGCCTGAAGGCTGCGGGCGTGAAGACCGTCCCGGTTTCCGACGAAAGCCTGGCGGCCCTGCGGCAGGTCGTCGCGGCGCGCCGGGGGGCCGGTGGAGAGAGGCCGGAAGCCAGAAGCCAGATGCCAGAGGGCAGCTTGCCGCGCCGAAGCTCGGTGGGCGAAGGCGGGAGGTCGGAGTCCAGCCGTCAGCATCCAGAGGTCGGCAGCCAGAGGACCGAGGTCATGGAAACCCGGGACTCCGGCCCAACCCAAGACCCAAGACCCCAAACCCAGGACCATGGGGCGGCGCCGGCCCCGGCGGGGCTTCCGCCGCCGGAAATCGTCCTGCCGCCGGGCGACAAGGCGACGCGCTGGCGGGCCCTGCGGGAACTGGTAGTCAATCATCCGGTCTGTCAGGCGCACGTGCGCCCCGGCCGGCAGGTCGTGTTTGGCGTGGGCAACCTCGACGCGAAGATCATGTTTGTCGGCGAAGCCCCCGGGGCGGACGAAGAGCAGCAGGGCGAGCCGTTTGTCGGCCCGGCCGGCCAGCTCCTCACGCGGATGATCAAAGGCATGGGACTGGAGCGCAGCGACGTGTACATCGGCAACATCATGAACTGGCGGCCCGAGCTGCCGCCCCGCCCCGACGGCGTGCAGGTCGGCAACCGCGAGCCGACGCCGGAGGAGATGGCGTTCTGCCTGCCGTTCCTCGCCGCCCAGGTCGAGGTGGTGGCGCCGGTGCAGCTCGTGGCCCTGGGGGCCACCGCGGCCCGCGGCCTCCTCGGCGCGCACGCGTTCAAGACCCTGCGGGAGGCGCGGGGCCGGTGGTACGACTACCGCGGCCGGCCGCTGCGCGTGACGTATCACCCGAGCTACCTCCTGCGGAAGGAGGCCGACGGCCCGCTGGCGGCCCGGCGTTCCAAGCGCGACGTGTGGGAGGACCTGCTCGCCGTCATGGAGCGGGCCGGCCTTCCGATCTCGGACAAGCAACGCAACTACTACCGTTCATGAACCGATCCGCCTGCTGGCTGCTGACCGTGATCGTGCTCGCGGGCGCGGCGGGCCTCCGCGCCGAGGACGACCTGTTCGACTTCGAGACGCTCCAGTTCCGGGCCAAGCGCCTGGCCGCCCGCCCCTACGAGGCGCCCCGCGACCAGGTGCCCAAGGTCCTGCTCGATCTCAGCTACGACGACTTCCGGCGCATCGTCTTCAACCCGGCCAGGACCTGGTGGCGAAGCGAACTGCTGCCGTTCCAGCTCCAGTTCTTCCATCCGGGCTTTGTCTACAACCGCACCGTGCAGCTGCACGAGCTCGACGGCGGCCGCGTGCGCGACATCGGCTTCGACCGCGACCTCTTCCTCTACCACGACCTCAAGCTGTCCGGGCGGCTGCCGGCCTCGCTGGGCTTCGCCGGCTTCCGGGTGCTGTACGATCTCAACCATCCAGGCGACGAGCTGGGCGCCTTCGCGGGCGCCAGCTATTTCCGCCTCCTGTGCCGCAAGGCCGTCTACGGCCTCTCGGCGCGCGGCCTGGCGCTCAACTCCGGCGGGCCGGGCCCCGAGGAGTTTCCCGTGTTCGAGGAGTTCTGGGTGCAGAAGCCCGCGCGCGACGCGAAGCAGGTGGTGATCTACGCGCTGCTGAACAGCCCCAGCGTCGCCGGCGCCTACCGGTTCGAGATCGAGCCGGGGGCCACGACCGTGGCCCTCGTGCGGGCCGCGGTCTACTGGCGCAGCGGCGCCGAGGCCCGGAACGTGGGGCTGGCCCCGCTGACCAGCATGTTCTGGTACGGGGAGAACTCGCGCACCACCTTCGGCGACTTCCGGCCCGAGGTGCACGACTCCGACGGCCTGCTGGTCCAGCGCGGCAGCGGCGAGTGGCTCTGGCGCCCTCTCGTGAATCCGGCGGCGGTGCGCGTGGCGTCGTTCGCCGACGTGAACCCGCGCGGCTTCGGGCTGCTGCAGCGCGACCGCAATTTCGAGCACTACCAGGACCTCGAGGCGAACTACCAGCTGCGCCCGAGCGCCTGGGTCGAGCCGATCGGCGATTGGGGCCCGGGCGCGGTGCG
The DNA here is from genome assembly GCA_037916645.1 of Opitutales bacterium. Classification (GTDB taxonomy): domain Bacteria; phylum Verrucomicrobiota; class Verrucomicrobiia; order Opitutales; family Opitutaceae; genus Fen-1467. The sequence continues at coordinate 2,627 of JBAIXJ010000592.1, forward strand.
CCTGGTCGAGCTCCCCACGGGGGACGAGACGAGCGACAACATCGTGGCGTTCTGGACGCCGGCGAACCTGCCGGCGCCCGGCGAGGCCCTCGAGTTCAGCTACCGGCTGTTCTGGTACCTCGATCCGGCCCGCCGCCCGCCCGCGGGCTACGCGGCGGCCACCCGCCTCTCCACCGTGTTCAAGCAGCCGGCGCTGACCCGGTTCCTGATCGACTTCGACGGCCCCTACCTGAACGCCCAGCCGGCCGACCCCGCGATCGAGCCCGTGCTGTCGGTGGGCGAGGGCGCCGTGCTCGCGCCCGGCACCCTGACGCTCCAGAAGAACCCGAACAACGGCACCTGGCGCGCGAGCTTCGCGCTGCAGCCGGACGGGTCGGGCCACCCCGTGGAACTGCGTTGCTTCCTGCGCAAGCCGCCCCATGTGCTAACCGAGACATGGACGTACCTCTGGAATCCCTAGGCGGCGCGCTGGTCACGTTCCGGCCCCGCACCGGGACGCTGGACCAATGGAACGACGCCTACGCCCGGGTGGAGGACTACCTGCGCGCGCACCGCATCCACAACCGGCTGCACCAGAGCCGCCTCATCCTGCGCATCCTCGAGCGCGCCGCGCGCCGCCACGAGGAGAACCCGCGCCTCAACCCGACCACCCTCGCGGCCGAGGAGGCCGGGCACATGATGGACGCGTGGTTCGGCGAGATCCTGCGCGACCAGGACCTGTCGGCCGACCGGATCGCGGTGGCCGGCCGCGTGGCCCTGCTGCTCACGGACGGGCCGCAGAAGAACCCGTACGCGTTCCTCAATGAGGAGCAGATGCCCGCGGAGTTCACGCAGGCGATGCGGCAGAGCTCGATCGAGGCCGGCCCCGACCTGGCGGTGTCCAACATGGTCCCGCGCCCGATCGATCTCGGGACCATCACCGAGGTGGCGGGCGAGACGATCGAGCGCTTCGAGAAGTGGCCGCTTCTGCGGGCGCTCTTCCTCTGGCTCGTGTTCACGGCGGCCCTGGGCGCCATTTTCTACATCTCCCGGTGATGCGCATGTCTTTTCTCCCGCACATCCGAAGCCGTCGGTCGTTTCCCTGGAGCGGCGACGCCCTCGTCGCCGGATCTGAATTGGGTCACGCGACGGGGGCGTCGCGTCCCCTGGATGTCGGACCGGCCGCGCTGAGCCCGGGACCGACGCCATGACCGATTTCTCCACCGAGCGGCTCAGACCCCGGCGCATCGCGCGGCGCCGGTTCACCTTCTTCTCGAGCATCTTCGTCCTGACCAGCTTCGCCACCTGGTTCATGGCGGACCTGCTCTGGCGCGGCGGGCTCGACGGTCTGGAGGTGGTGCTGCTCGTCCTCTTCGTGCCGCTCTTCGCCAACATCGCAACCGGCTTCTGCATGGCGATGATCGGCTTCTTCGTCGTCAACCGCGGCGGCGACCCGTGCCGCATCACGGCCACCCTCGACCGGCTCGGCGGCCGGGACCAGCCGCTGGCGGGCACCGCGGTCATCATCCCAGTCTTCAACGAGGACGTGAGCCGCGTGTTCGAGGGCCTGCGCGTCATCTACCGCTCGGTGCAGGAGACGCGGCAGCTCGAGCACTTCGACTTTTTCATCCTCAGCGACTCGAACCAGCCCAACCAGTGGATCGAGGAGGAAGTCGCGTGGGTCGAACTCTGCAAGCAGGTCAACGGCTTCGGGAAGATCTTCTACCGCAAGCGCCGCCAGGCCATCAACCGCAAGAGCGGCAACGTGGCGGACTTCCTGCGGCGCTGGGGCCGCAACTACCGCTACATGGTCGTGCTCGACGCCGACAGCATCATCACCGGCCCGACGCTGGTGCGGCTGGTCGCGCTGATGGAGCGCAATCCCGGCGTCGGCATCATCCAGACCGCGCCGCGCATCGTCAACGGCGTCACCCTCTACGCCCGCCTCCAGCAGTTCGCCAACCGGCTCTACAGCCCGCTGTTCCTCGCCGGGCTCAACCACTGGCAGCAGCAGGACGGCAACTACTGGGGGCACAACGCGATCATCCGGGTGCAGCCGTTCATGGACTACTGCTGCCTGCCCGACCTGCCGGGGCGCGAGCCGTTCGGCGGTCGCATCCTCAGCCACGACTTCGTCGAGGCGGCGCTGATGCGCAAGGCCGGTTGGCAGGTGTGGATGGCGCCCGATCTCGAGGGCAGCTGCGAGGAGGGGCCGCCGACCCTGATCGACAGCGCGCGCCGCGACCGCCGCTGGTGCCAGGGCAACCTCCAGCACAGCTGGCTGCTGTTCGCCCGCGGCTTCCGGCCGGTCAACCGCGTGCACCTGTTCATGGGCATCATGGCCTACGTCGCCTCGCCGCTGTGGCTGCTCTTCCTCCTCGTCAGCACCATCGACGTGTTCCGCGTTGTGATCACCGGCGGGTTCGCGACGCTGCCCGAGGCGTACGCGTCGGTCCTCGGCTACGTGATCGAGGTGCCCGAGGCGCTGATCCTGTTCGCGCTGACGATGCTGCTCCTGTTCCTGCCCAAGGCGCTGAGCGTGCTCGTCACCCTCCGCGACCGCGAGCTGACGGCCGCGTTCGGCGGGTCGG
>JBAIXJ010000593.1:0-1905 GCA_037916645.1 Opitutales bacterium
CGTTTCAGCCACTTGACGAGGGTGCCCACCGTCATGGTGTCGCTGAGTTTCGGCATGTCGATGATCTGGGCCATGGGAGGGGAAGAAGCAGGGAATGAGGGAGTAAGGGAATGAGGGAATCGGGTCCCGCCGTCAGCACGGTCGCGCCACCAATCTTGATACTTGGTACTGGATCCTGGTTACTTGGCGGCGATTTCGCTTTCCGTGCTACAACAACTCGAGCGCCGCCTTCATGATGCGCTGCGGATTCGGGAGCTGTTCCTTCTCGAGCGGCGACGAGTAGATGGCGGGAGCGTCGATCGCGGACACCCGCTTGACCGGCGCGTCGAGGTCGTCGAAGGCCTGGTCCTGGATCAGGTAGGCAAGCTGGGCGCCGACGCCGCAGAAGGGCTTGTTCTCCTCGACGAGCAGCGCGCGGTGGGTCTTGCGCACCGACGCGAGGATGGCGGCCTCGTCGAGCGGCCGGATCGAGCGCAGGTCCACCACCTCCACGTCGATGTCGTGCTCGGCCTCAAGGAGCTGCGCCGCCTTGAGCGAATTCACCACGGCGCGGCCGTGCGCCACGATGGTGAGGTCGGTGCCGGGGCGCTTCACATCCGCCTGGCCGAGCGGGATCAGGTATTCGCCGTCGGGGACCTCGCTCTTGTCGTTGTAGAGAATGGTGTTCTCCATGAACAGCACCGGGTCGTTATCGCGGATCGCCGTCTTGAGGAGCCCCTTGGCGTCGTAGGCGGTCGCCGGGCAGACCACCTTCACGCCGGGGTGGTTGGCGCAGATGTTCTCCGGGGTGTGGCTGTGCGTCGCGCCCACGTTGGTGCCGCCGTTGGCCGGGCCGCGGACGACGATCGGGACGTTGACCAGCCCGCCGGACATGTAGCGGATGTTGGCGGCGTTGTTCAGGATCTGGTCGAACGAGACGGAGTAGAAGCTCCAGAACATGAGCTCGATCACCGGCCGAAGGCCGAGCATCGAGGCGCCGACGCCGAGCCCGATGAAGCCCGCCTCGCTGATGGGCGTGTCGATGACGCGTTTCGGGCCGAAGCGCTCGAGCAGGCCCTCGCTCACCTTGTAGGCGCCGTTGAACTGGCCGACCTCCTCGCCCATGAGCACGACGTTGGGGTCGCGCTCCAGCTCTTCGGCCAGGGCCTGGTTGAGGGCTTCGCGGTAGGTGAGGAAGGGCATGCGGGATCAGAGAATAGGAGAATGGGAGGATGAGAGAATAGGGGGAGCGGCTCCAGAGGTCAGAAGTCAGAGGTCAGAGATCAGAAGGCGACAGCCTCACGCGGAAATCACCGGGCATCGGTTGCCGAGTCTCTTGGTCCCGTGGTCATTTGGTCCCTTGGTCCTTTGGCGGTCAGCTCCCGGTTTTCAGCCCTAGTCAAAGAAGATCCGCCCCTGCGATTTCTTGTGCTCCGGGTTGTCCTCCTCCCAGTACACGTCCTTGCGGATGTCCTCGACGGCGGGGTAGGGGCTCTCCTCGGCGTACTGCGCGGCGCGGTCGGCCTCGGCCCGGGCCGCGGCGTCGATCTCCTTCGCCGCCTCCTCCGTCAGGGCGCCCTCGGCCACGAGGGTGTCATGGAACAGCGTCAACGGATCTTTCGTCCGCCGGTAGTTCTCGATCTCGTCCTTGGTGCGGTAGGTGGAGTCGGGATCGGCGACCGAGTGTCCGCGGTAGCGGTAGGTGATGATCTCGAGCATGCCCGGCGCTGAGTCGCGGCGCGCCGCCTGCAGCATTAGGTCCGTCTTCTCCCGCACCTCGTAGAGATCGTGGCCGTTGCAGACGTCCCACTTGATGCCGTAGCCCTCGGCGCGCTGGGCCAGGCCGGGCCCGGCGGAGGACCGCCGCTGGCTGGTGCCCATTGAGTAGCCGTTGTTCTCGATGATGAACACCACCGGGAGGCTCCA
>JBAIXJ010000594.1:0-10075 GCA_037916645.1 Opitutales bacterium
CGGAGTATGTTAACACCCACCTCCGCATCGGCATCGATTCCTTGAAGCAGCTCATCAACAAGGGCCTCACGGTCAAACACCTCAAGTTCTGATCCGGCCGCCTCCGCCGCGGCACCGCCGCCCTCCTCTGCCCGTGACCTTCGCCTTCGAATCCGTCCGCGCCCGCCGCGACCTCGGACTTGCCGGCGCCGCGCGCTCGGGGCGCCCGGTGCAGTTCTACGTGTGGATGGCGTTCTTCGCCGTGGCGAATCTCGGCGCGTTCGGGCTGCTGCTGCGCCATCATCCCGCCACGGCCGCCTGGGTGTTTGTCGCGCCCGCCCCGTGGTACATCTGGCAGCTCGCCGTCCCCTCGGCCCGCGGCTTCGGGCCGGCGGTGACCACGTTCGCGCCGTCAGGCCGCGAGGTCTGGCTCACGATCGACGACGGCCCCGATCCGGCCACGACGCCGCGCATGCTCGACCTCCTCGACGCCCACGGGGTGCGCGCGACCTTCTTTGTCATCGGCGCGAAGGCGGACCGGCATCCCGAACTGGTGGCGGAAATCCTGCGCCGCGGCCACACGCTGGGCAATCACACGCGGACGCATCCCTGTTTCAGCTTCTGGTGGGCCTCGGCGCGAAGGACGGGGGGTGAGATCGACGCCTGTACCGCCGCCCTGCGGCGCGCGGGCGCCGGGCCGGCGCCCTGGTTCCGGCCGCCGGCCGGATTGAAGAGCCTGGCGCTCCATCCCCAGCTCGCCGCGCGCGCCCTGCCGCTGGTGCTCTGGAGCGTGCGCAGCTTCGACACGCTTCCGCTGCGGGCCGGGACCGTGGTCGCCCGCCTGGCCCGGCAGGTCCGCCCCGGGGCGATCGTCCTGCTGCACGAAAGCGGCCCCCGGAGCGCTCATCACGTCGCCATTCTCGCCGGCCTCCTCGCGCATCTCGCCCGCGAGGGCTACACCGGCGTCGTCCCCGCCGCGGATTGCCTGCGGACCTGAAGGTTCCACCCTCCTGGCGCAGCCTGCCGGGGCAGGGCCGGCCGATCTCGGTCCGGCCGGACACCATCGACTGGTCTCCCTGCGCCATCGTTAATCCTGCGATGTCAACTAATAGTTGACATCGCCCCATGCCTGCGCGGCCGGGTGCCACCGGGAACATCCCGCCGTGCGCCGACGCTCCGCCGCCCCGCGGCGGTCAGGTGCCGAAGGGCGCGGTTGCCGCGCCGGCAGGCGCTGCGGATTCGGGTACTCGAGGCATGACGTGCGATCCGCCGGCGCCGCGCAGCGCGTTGATCGAAACGAAGGCGCTGGAGCCCACCATGAGCAGCGCCGCCGCGACCGGGTGCAGCATGCCGGCCGCCGCGAGCGCCATCCCGGCGGTATTGTACCCGGCGGCGAACAGCAGGTTGGTGCGGATGCTGCGCCGCACGCCGCGGGCCACGCGGATCGCCCGCGGCAGGAAGCGCAGGTCGTCGCCGGCGAAAACCGCCATGGCCGCCGCCCCGGCCAGTTCCGCGCCGGCCTTCATCGCCACCGACGCCTGCGCGGCGCTCATCGCCGCCGCGTCGTTGACGCCGTCGCCCAGGAACGCCACGCACCGGCCGGCCGCCACCAGTTCGCGCACGCGTTCCAGCTTGGCGACGGGCGTCAGGCCGGTGCGCCACGTCATGTCGGAAAATCCCTCCGCCGTGAAGGTGGCGTCGCCGGTCAGCCCCTCGACGGCGATGCCCAGGCTCCGCAGCTCCGCCAGGGCCTCGCGCATCCCGGCGCGCCACGTCTCCGCCAGTTCGATCACGGCGGCCCGCCGGCCGCCGACCGACACGTAGACCTCCCGGCCTCCGGCCCCACCCGCCTCGGAGGCGCCAGCCTCGACGAGGCGGCGCTCGCCCACGCGAAGCTCCACCGGCCGGCCCGATTCGTCGTGAACCATCGCCACGACGCCCATCCCCGGTTCGATCCGGCGCCCGGCCGCCGGAATCGGTTTGTCATCTATTAAATGACATCCCGCAGAAAGCGCGTGCGCGATCGGGTGGCGCAGTCCGTCCTCGGCCGCGGCGACGGCGGCCCGGAGCCACGCTTCGCGATCGCGGAAGGGCGCCTCGATCCGCCAGGCCCGCACGCCGACATCCTCGGTCGACAGCGTCCCGGTCTTGTCGACACAGACGTGGTCGCATGACGCCAGGGCGTCAAGGAAGTCGCCCGTCCGCGCCACCAGCCCGAACGAGGCCAGCCGCGCCAGCCCGCCCCACACCGCGACCGGCGTGGCCAGGCCCATCGCACACGGGCAGGCCACGAGCAGCACCGCCATCGCGTTGAACAGCGCGCGGTCCCACGGCCCGTGCGCCAGCCAGAAGCCGAACGTCGCCAGGCTCACCGCGGCCACCGCCGGCAGGAACCACGCCACCAGCCGGTCGGCCTGGCGCTGGAGCCCGCTGGGTGCGATCCGGGCGCCCTCGACCGCCGCCAGCACCGCGTCGAGCTGCCGCGGTCCACGCGCCGGCCGGATCGTGAAGCTGCCATCGATGGAATAGGTTCCCGCGAGCGCCCGGTCGCCGGGCCCGCGCGACGCGGGCCGCCATTCCCCGGTCATCGAGGTCTCCTGCACGAAGCCGCGGCCCTCCGCGATCTCGCCGTCGACGCAGACCGGTGCGCCCGGCGCCACCAGGACCACGTCGCCTTCGACCAGGGCGCGCACACTCGCGCGCTGCCGCGTGCCGTCCGGCCGGCGGACCTCGCAGACGTCGAACCGCTCCCGGGTGCGGTCGACGGCCCGGAGCGCCGCCAGCCGGCTGCGCGCCCCCAGCATCCGCCCGGCCGTGTGCACCACGATGAGGATGGCCACGACTTCATAATACACGGAGCCGGTGCGGGTGAAGGTCGCCACGAGCGAACCGCCGAACGCGCCACCGAGCGTCAGCAGGAACAACAGGTCGATGCTGATCCGGCGCTGCCGCAGCGCCTCCCACGCGCCGCCGGCGAGATCGCCGCCCAGGAAAACCAGCACGCCTGCCGCGGAGAGGATCAGCCCGCCGTGCAGGATCCAGTAGGCGATCCCCGCCGGCGGCGTCAGGTTGACCGCCAGGCTGAAGGCCATCGCCTGGCCCGCGACCAGCAGCCCGACGCCGATGCGCAGCCAGCCGCGGTCGAGCAGCCGCTGGTCGGCCTGCAGACCGGGTTCGACAAGTTGAGCCACGGAGACCGGCATGATATCCCGAAGCTCCGACACGTTGGAGCGGCGGCGGCGGCCGTCAACGATCCTCCCCCGCGGCCCGGGGCCGTGGTCATTCCAACGAACGGGGCGCCGGCGCGGCGCCCGGAGGGCCGGTCCGCCTACGCCTGCGGCTTGGCGCCGTAGACGCGATCGTGGATCATCAAGGCGATGGCCAGAAGGTACAGCGCGATCGCCCCGCGCAGATAGCCGGCGGCGGTGATGGTCGCAATGTGATGTCCGGACACCCGGTCCGCGGCAGCAAGAAGCGTGGCGATCACACCGAGGATCACCACCGTCAGGGATAGCAGCTTCATGGGAACCTCCGAGGTAACTGCCAGCGACGGATCGCTAGCCGCCGTCCAGTCTATCGGCCTCCGGCGGGACTGAAAAGCCGGAATCGCCCTCCGCGGGCGAGCGGCCAGGCGCCTTGATTCAGCGGGCGACCTCGAACCAGAAAGGCGCAAACCGCTCGCGGCCGCCGGTCTTAATCTCGCTCCAGATCACAAATCGTCCCGCCTGCGGAATCTGCAGTTTGAACGCGAGCTGCGGCCGAATGGGATCCGGGTGCTGGCCCAGGTCGACTTGCTGCGGATGGATATGCGCAAACCCGCTGCGGGCCTGATCGAACGCCACCAAGTGGGCGTAGGCGCCCATCACCGGTTCGAGAGGCACGGGCCGGCGGCCATCCGCGGACTCGACGGTGAGCGTCAGGTTGACGACCTCACGCTCGCGAATCGGCGCATCCGGCACGAGCGTGAAACGGAGACCGTCGGCCGCGTAGGTCCAGTTGTCGTCGGCGGGCGGCGCGTCCGGCGTCCCCGGAACGGTAAACTCGGCGGAGGCATAGAGCCCGCGTCCCGTGGCCGCCGGCGTGAAATCGGCGAACACGCGGTACCGGCCGGCCCGTTGCGGCGTGCAGTCAAAATCCCAGTCCCCCGGCGCGCGGCCCGGCGCGGGATGGAGGTGCTGATAGTCGCGCAGGCTCGGGTCGACCACCAGCACGTGCAGGAGCTTCGTGTGCGTGACGAGCAGGTCCTCGGGCGCGATCGGCCGGCCGCTGAAGGTCTGGAGGTGCAGCGTGACGTGGAGCGGACGGCCGGACGCCGGGGGGGCGTCGGACGCGAGACGCATGCTCACGGGCGATCGCACCGCGACGACCGGGATGAAGGCGGGATTGGCCGGATCGCAGAACTGGATGCTGTTGCCGCCGGGCACCTGGAAGTCGACGTGCGCCAGGTTGGTGCCCGTGGGCAGCCGGCGCACGGCGACGAAGAGCGCGATCGCTCCGCCCGTGAGCAGCGCGAGCTGGCGCCATTGGCGAAATGACAGGGCGAGCGATTCACTCATGTTTACCACGGATCACACGGATGGGCACCGATGGAAGCCCCGCCAGCAGTTCCGCCTGACATGAACCGTGCCATCTGTGCAATCCGTGGTCACGTCCCCGGTCTCCTATCCTTTGCGCATCCGCTCGACGAACTCGCCGACCGTCCACTCGCTGCCATCGGCGCGATGGATGATCCGGCCCTGCCCGTCGATCAGGAGCGTGGCGAGGGAGTGTTTGAGCAGGCCGTCCTGGAACTCGGCGATCACGCCGAACTGGGCGAGCAGGTCGCGTACGGCCGCTTCCGGGCCGGTGAGGAAGTCGAAGTTGCTCGTGTCGATGCCGCGCGCCTCGGCGTAGGCCTTGAGCACCCCGGGCGTATCATAGGTCGGATCGAGCGAAATGGACAGGAGCTGCAGGTCCTTCACGCCGGCCTGCCGCGCCGCCTTCTGCACCTCCATCATGCGGAGGGTGGCGGCCGGGCACATCGTGGCCACCGGGCACCGCGTGTAGATGAAATTGAGCATGATCTGCCGGCCCCGAAACCGGCTCGCCTGCACGACCGCCCCGTCCTGGTCATAGAGCGCGAAATCGGGCATGGCCTCGCCGATTTCGCGGTAGGCGCCCGTACCGCGCGCCGCGGTATCCTGGCGCAGCGCGTTCGCAGCCTGGGCGACGCGGCTCGTGTCGACCGGATCGTCCGGCCAGATCTTCTCGAGGCGGAATTCTCCTCCGGCGTGCACCAGCTCGGCGCGGATGTGTTCGCCGACCCGCGCGATGGCGAGATCGGCGGCGGCGACCTTGAACTCCATCGTCATCGCCGGCATCAGGCCGTCGACGGCCTCGTGCGTCACCGTCAGGGTCTGGCGCTGCGGGTCGACGGCGATGATCTCGCCGCGCAGGGCATAATGGGGCTCGGCCGCGGCGCCGGCCGACGCGCCGGCCCCCGGCTTGGCGCGCGAACAGGCGGCGGCGACCGCCAGCGCCAGCGCGGCGGCTGCCACGGCCCATCGGGCCGGGCCGCGCGATCCGGAGTCCCCGTGCATCATGGCACATCCATCGCCCGCGAGACAATTTTGTCAAAAGATTTGCCAAACCGGCGGGCCGGCGTTCCGTACCGCAGCTTGGGCAACGCCATGTCTGTCTCGTTTCGTCCCGTCCGCACCACGTCGTACCAGCCGGCGCTCGCTTGGTTTGCCATCGTCGGCGCCGGCTGGGTGTTCGTGCTGGTCGTGCTTGGCGCATTCACGACGAGCATCGGCGCCGGCATGGTGTTCCCGGATTGGCCGCTCTCGAACGGCTCGCTCGATCCCGCCGGCTGGCTGCACAACCTCGCGATGTTCGCCGAGCACTCGCACCGCCTGAGCGCGGGACTGATGAGCGTGATCACGCTCCTGCTCGCGGCGGGCCTGTGGCGCTGGGAGGCGCGGGCCTGGGTGCGCAGGCTGGGCTGGAGCGCGGTGGCGCTCGTTTTCCTGCAGGCGGTGGTCGGCGGACTCCGCGTCCTGCTCAATCCAGTCGCCGTCACGGCGGTCGACACGAGCCTGGGCGAACTGCTGGCGATGCTGCACGCCTGCCTGGCGCAGATCTTCGTCTGCACGCTCTTCGCGATCGCGGCGGCGCTCTCCCGGCCGTGGGTGGAAAATGCCGCGGTCGCCGACGTCCGCCCGAGCGCCGGCGTCCGCCGCCTGGGCGTGGCGTGCTGCGCCCTGCTCCTCGTCCAGCTGGCGGTGGCGGCGGTGATGCGCCACAGCTTCGCCGGGCTGGCCATCCCGACGTTCCCCCTCACGCCGGACGGCGGCCTGCTGCCGGCGCACTGGGACTTCCGGATCGGCATCAATTTCGCCCACCGCGCGATGGCGCTGGTGGTGACCGTGGCGCTCGCCTGGTTTGCCGTCCGGATCTGGCGCGACCCGGCCACCGGGCTCCGGGTGCGGCTGCTGGCGGGCGCGATGGTGATGCTGGTTGCGGCGCAGATCATGCTCGGAGCCTCGATCGTCTGGACGGGTCGCAACCCCTATTTCACAACCGCGCACGTGCTCGTCGGCGCCGTCACCCTCGCCACGACCTTCCTCGTCACCTGGCTCACCCACCGGGCCGAACTCGAAGACGCCGCGACCGTGCGCCATCCGGCGCGGGCGTCCGCGCCCGCGCCGGCCGACGCCGAAACCGGCATTGCGGTCCACGCATGAAGCCCGTCGCACATCCGTCGTACGAAGCCGCCGGTCAGGGCGCCCTGGTGGTCGAATCGGCGTCGCGCGCCGGATTCGCCGACTACCTCGAGCTGACCAAGCCGCGCCTCAGCCTCCTGTCGGTGCTCACGGCGGGCGCCGCGTATCTGGCGGCGCGGCAGCCGGTCAACGGCCTCGCCCTGCTTTGCGTCCTCCTCGGGACCGCGATGGCGGCCGGCGGCGTGGCGGCGCTCAACCAGTGGATGGAGGCCGACCTCGACGCGCGGATGCGCCGGACGCGGGACCGGCCGATCCCCGTGGGCAAGGTCACGACCGGCTCGGCCTTCGTGCTTGGCTGGGCGCTATGCGCCGGCGGGCTGGGCCTCCTGTTCGCCGCGGTCAACGGGCTGGCGGCGGGCTTCGCCCTGGCGACCATCGTGTGCTACCTGGCGGTCTACACCCCGGCCAAGCGGTGGTCGCGCTGGTCGACCGAACTCGGCGCCATCGCGGGCGCGCTGCCGCCGCTGATCGGATGGGCGGCGGCGGACGGACGCGTCTCCGGGCTCGGCTGGGTGCTCTTCGCCGTGCTCTTCTTCTGGCAGATGCCGCATTTCATGGCGATCGCGTGGATGTACCGCCGCGACTACGAGGCGGCGGGGTTCCCGATGCTGGCGGTGCGGGATGCCGGCGGCGGCAAAGTCGCGGCCTGGTCGCTGGCCAACACCCTCCTGCTGGCGGCGGTGAGTCTCGTCCCGGTCGCGTTCGGCTGGAGCACCGCGGCCTACGGCGCGGCGGCCGCGGCCCTCGGCGGCTGGTTCGCCTGGCGGGCGATCGCCTTCCTGCGGCCAGCCGGGCGGGACACGGCCGCGCGCGGCCTGTTCTTCGCCTCGATCTGCTATTTGCCGCTGCTGCTGGTGGCCCTGGTGATCGACCGGATCGTGTTCTTCTGACCACCGATCGCACGGAGCTTCACGGATGAATTGGATGGCTATCATCCGTGCGCATCCGTGAGATCCGTGGTGGCCCTCCGATGACCCTGCATGATCTGCCGGCGGTCAATGCCGGCCTCAACGCCACCGCCACGGTGCTCCTGACGGCTGGCTTTGTCTGCATCCGGCGCAAGCAGGTTGCCGCCCATCGCACCGCGATGCTGGCGGCCGTCGTCGTCTCGGCCGCTTTCCTGGCCACCTACCTGACGTACCATCTCCAGACCGCGCCCGCGCGGTTCGGCGGCACGGGCCTGATCCGCCCGGTCTACTTCGCGATGCTGATCTCGCACATCGTGCTCGCGATGGCGATCGTGCCGCTGGTGCCGATCACCGTGACCCTGGCCTTGCGCGGCCGTTTCGAGCGGCACCGCGCCTGGGCGCGCTGGACGTTCCCGATCTGGTACTACGTCAGCGTCACCGGCGTGCTGGTGTATTTCTTCCTCTACCGGTGGTGGCCCGCCGCGCCGTAGCGCGGCGGCGCGCCCGGTGGTGGGTCTGGAGTCTTGAGTCCTGGGTTGGGTTGTTGAACCCAAGACTCAAAACCCAAGACCGTGCACCCTCGTCGTGCGCTTCAGCGCACGACGAGCGTGCCGTGCATGCCGGAGACGTAGTGACCGGGGAAGGTGCAGACGTAGGTGTACTCGCCCGCCTCGGCCGGGGCCTTGAACTCCACCGTGTCGCTCTGCTTCGGCCCGAGCAGCTTCGTGTGGGCGATCACCTCGTCGGCCAGATTCGTCGGAAAATAGTCGTCGGCCCGGTGGGTCACGGCGGCGTTGGTGAAGGCGACCGGGTCGGTGCCCTTCTTCAGGAGGATCCAGTTGTGCGCCATCTGCTCCTTGGGCAGGTTGCCGACGTTGGTCAGCGTGACCTTCACGTCGTCACCCGCGGAGACCTCGAGCTGCGTGAGATTGTATTTCATGGTGTCGTTCGCCGTCAGGTCGAACGTCTTGGCTCCGGCCTGGGCCGCGGGCGCGGCGGCGGGGGCGCTGGCGGACGCGGTGGCATCCTTCTTGCCGCATCCCGCGAGCAACACCAAGGCGGGAACGAGGAGAACTACGTACGGGATTTTCATGGCGGGCACCATAGGCCCGGGCGCGGCGCCCCGCCAAAGGCGGGCGGGCGCTACAGGGCGGGCTTATCCTGCAGCGTCATGGGATTAACGCCGGTTATCGCATGATTTTGCGCGGCCGCCGTTTGCGGCGCCGGAAGTTGGCGTTACGATTTGAAATGCCGGCGAAAAGGATAACGTTCGCCGACGCGTCCAGTTTCCCGCGCGCTTTTCTCCTTTCTCCTTCGCATGTTCCGCCAGTTTGCCTTGCCCCGCATTTCCCGCGTCGTCTATGCGCTTCCCGCCCTTCTCTGGCTCGCGCTGCTGACCGGCTGCTGGCTCGACGGCCCCCAGTCGACGTTCGACGTCCAGGGCCCGGTGGCCCGGTCCCAGTTAAGCCTGTTCTATGTGACGGTGGCCGTGACGGCCGTCATCTTCGTCGTCGTGGGTTCGGTGCTGGCGTACGCGACGGTGCGGTTCCGGGCGCGGACCGACGCCGACGAGCACGCCGAGCCGCCGCCGCAGAGCCACGGCAACTCCTTGGTCGAGATCAGCCTGGTGAGCGCCTCGGTGCTGTGCCTGGTCGTCATCGCCATCCCGACGCTCAAGGCCATCTGGTTCACCTACGACGTCCCGGCGGCGGAAAAGAAGTCGGCCTATGAAGTCACCGCCACCGGCACGCAGTGGTGGTTCAAGTTCGAATACCCGGGCGAGCAGATCGACGGCGTCGGCCCCCTCGTGACCGCCAACGAGCTGGTCATCCCCGCGGGCCGGCCGGTGCACGTGAATCTGCGCACGCTCGATGTGGTCCACAGCTTCTGGGTGCCCAAGCTGGCGGGCAAGGTGGACATGATCCCCAACCGGCCCAACCACCTCTGGTTCGAGGCCGACCGGCCGGGCTACTACTACGGGCAGTGCGCCGAGTTCTGCGGCGATTCCCACGCGCTGATGCGCTTCCGGGTGATCGCGCTCGCGCCGGCGGATTTCGCGGCCTGGGTCGCGCACCAGAAGGAATCGGCGCGCGCCGTCACGCCCGCGATGGTCGCCGCCGCGCAGACGCAGCCGCGCGTGATGCTCGCGAGCTGGAAACCCGGCACCGGGCTCGAGGAGGCCCTCGCCGGATCGCCGGCGTTCGATGCGAATCCCTTTGAGGCGTGGAAGGAAAAGCAGGTGCCGGACCCGGCCGACGAGGACGCGGCGCTGATCGCCCAGGGCCGGCATCTCTTCCAGGAAAAGACCTGCATCGCCTGCCACACGATCCGCGGCCAGGAGGGGGTCGGCGTGACGGGTCCGGATCTCACCCACGTGGGGGCGCGGACCACCATCGCCGCCGGCGTGCTCGAGAACACCCCGCG
>JBAIXJ010000595.1:0-4557 GCA_037916645.1 Opitutales bacterium
ATGACCAGGCCGCCGACGATCACGGCGAAGGCCGTGAGCATCATCGGCCGGAAGCGGACCGCGCCCGACTCGATGCAGGCCTCGCGCAGCGGCCGCCCGTGGCTCAGGCGCAGCTCGATGAAGTCGACCAGGATGATCGAGTTGCGGACCACGATGCCCGCGCCCGCCATGAAGCCGATCATCGAGGTGGCGGTGAAGAACGCGCCGAGCGCCCAGTGCGCCGGCAGCACGCCGACGAGCGAGAACGGGATCACCGTCATCACGATGAAGGGCGTGGTGTAGTTCTTGAACCAGCCGACCATGAGCATGTAGATCAGGATGAGCACGGCCGCGAAGGCCAGGCCCAGGTCGCGGAAGACCTCGATCGTGACCTGCCACTCGCCGTCCCACTTCATCGCGGGCTCGGCGGTGCTGAACGGCATGGCGGCATTGAAGATCGTCACCTTCGGCTGCGTGCCGCCGAAGTCGCGGCCGTCGAGCCGCGCCAGCGCCCGGTTCATCTGCAGGATGGCGTACACCGGGCTCTCGATCACGCCGGCGACGTCGCCGGTCACGTAGACCACGTTCTGCAGGTTCTTGTGGTAGATGTTCCGCTCGCCGTGCGTCGGCTCGACGGTGACCAGCTCGCGCAGGGGCACCAGCGGCGCCTGCGGGTTCATCTCCGAGCGCACGGGCAGCGCCAGCAGATCCTCCGGCCGGGCGCGCATGGCCCGCGGCAGCTCGAGCACCACATCCACATCCTCCCGCTCCCGCGGCGCGTGGAGCAGCGTGACCGGGTACCCCTGCACCGCCAGCTGCACCGTCCGGGCAATCGCGGCCTCGGTGATGCCGTGGAGGGCGGCCTTGGCCCGGTCGACGCGGAAGACGGTCTTGGGCTGCTCGCGCTCGACGTACCAATCGACGTCGACCACGCCCGGCGTCGTGCGGAAGATCTCCCGCACCCGGCCGGCCAGCTTGAGCCGCGCCTCCTCGGTCGGTCCGTAAATCTCGGCCACGAGCGTCTGCAGGACGGGCGGGCCGGGCGGCACCTCGGCCACGGCCACCGCGGCGTCGTACCGGGCGGCGATGGCGGCCAGGCGCGGCCGGACCCGCTTCGCGATTTCGTGGCTCTGCGCCCGGCGCTCATCCTTGGCCACCAGGTTGACCTGCAGATCCGCCAGATCGGCGCCCCGGCGCATGAAATAGTGGCGGACCAGACCGTTGAAATTGAAGGGCGAGGCCGTCCCGGCGTAGACCTCGTAGTCGCGCACCTCGGGCTCGGTGCGCACCGCCGCCGCCATCTCCCGGATCACGGCCGTCGTCTGCTCGAGCGTGCTGCCCTTGGGCATGTTGAGGATCACCTGGAACTCGGACTTGTTGTCGAACGGCAGCATCTTGACCTTCACGGCGCCGATGCCGACCAGCCCTATCGCGCCCACGGTCAGGCCGGCGACCACGGCGAGAAACGCCCACCGCCGCGCGCGGTGCTCCAGCATCGGGCGCATCACCCGGCTGTAGAGACGGGTGAAGAACGTGTCGGGCATCGCCTCGTCCTCCTCCCCGGGCTCCTCCTTCGCCGCGGTGGTGTCGACGTATTCGACCGCGTGCTCGGGGTGCTGCACGTGGCCGCGCAGGACCTTGAGCGCGGCCCACGGCGTCACCGCGAACGCCACCATGAGCGAGAAGACCATCGCCGCGCTCGAGCCGATCGGGATGGGCCGCATGTACGGGCCCATCAGGCCGCTGACGAAGGCCATCGGCAGCACGGCCGCGATCACGGCCCAGGTGGCGAGGATCGTCGGGTTGCCCACCTCGTCCACCGCCTCGACGGCGATCTGGATCAACCGCTTCCGGCGGCAGCTCGGCAGCCCCATGTGCCGCACGATATTCTCCACCACCACGATCGCGTCGTCCACCAGGATGCCGATCGAGAAGATCAGCGCGAACAGCGTGATGCGGTTGAGGGTGTAGCCGTAGAGGTAGAACACCAGCAGCGTGAGGCCGAGCGTCACCGGGATCGCGAGCATGACGACCAGCGACTCGCGCCAGCCGAGGAAGAGCAGGATGAGGATCGCGACGCCGAACACCGCCAGCGCCATGTGGAACAGCAGCTCGTTCGACTTCTCACTGGCCGTGGCGCCGTAGTCCCGCGTCACCGCGACCCCGACGTCCGCCGGGATGAGCGTGCCCTTGAGTGAATCCACCTTGCGCAGCACCGCCGACACGACGTCGACGGCGTTGGCGCCCGGGCGCTTGGCCAGGCTGAGGGTGACGGCGGGTTGCTCCGCGGATTCTGGGGCGGCGACGCCCTCGTCGCCGGCACGCGACCGGGGGGTCGCATCCCCATGGAAGGCTCCCATCCCGAACATCACGTAATTGGAGGGCTCCTCCGGGCCGTCCACGATCGTCGCGACGTCGCGCAGGTAGACCGGCCGGCCGTCAAACACGCCGACCACCACCGCACCGACGTCGCCGGCATCGCGGAAGAAGGTGCCGGTCTGCAGCAGCATCTCCTGGTTCGCGAAGCTCTGCGCCCCGGTGTGAGCCTGCGCATTGGCCTGCTGCAACATCGGCACCAGGGTGGCGGCGCTGAGATTGCGCGACGCAAGCCGCTGCGGATCGAGCTCGACCCGCACCTGGCGCCGGCTCCCGCCGATCAGGGTGGTCTCGGCCACCTGCGGAATGGTTTTCACCGCGTCGTCCACCTGGGCGGCGATCCGGCGCAGCGTGAAGTGGTCGTAGCGCGCGCTGTGGAAGGTCAGCGCCAGGATCGGCACGTCGTCGATCGTGCGCGGCTTGACCAGCGGCGGCGTGACGCCGAGCGGGATGCGGTCGAAATTGGTCTGCAGCTTCTGGTTGAGCTTCACCAGGCTCTTCTCCAGGTCCTCGCCCACCTTGAATCGGACGATCGTCATGTCGCCGCCCGGGCTGGCCGTGGAGTAGAGGTATTCCACGCCCGGGATCTCCCAGAGCAGCTTCTCCATCGGCCGCGTCACCCGGCTCTCGACCTCGGCCGCGCTGGCGCCGGGCATGGCGACCATGACGTCGATCATCGGCACCTTGATCTGCGGCTCCTCCTCGCGCGGCAGCATCAGCACCGCGAACAATCCGAGCAGCAGCGAGGCGGCGACGACGATGGGCGTCAGCTTCGAATCGATGAACAGCGACGCCATCCGCCCCGCGAAGCCGTATTGCTTCGGGTCGGGAAACGCTGATCCGAGCGGCGCGCTCACGGCTCAACCTCCAGGCGCTGACCCTCCACCAGGCCGGCGGGCGGGTTGACCACGATTCGCTCGCCGTCGGCGAGGCCGGAGAGGATTTCGACGCGGTCCCCGCGGGCGGCGCCGGTTTTCACCAGCCGCAGCACCGCGCGGCTTTGCCCCGCCGCGTCGCCCACCACGAACACCCGTTCCAGTTCGCCGACGACCGAGACCGCGGCGGCGGGCGCCAGCAGGGCCCTGACCGGTGCGCCCGGCACCAGCACGCGGGCGTACTGGCCCGAGCCCACGGTCATGCCGGTGGGAACGGAGATCTTCGCCGTCACCGTGCGGGTGAAGGCGTCGGCGGACGAGGAGAGCTCCACCAGCGTGCCGGTGAAGCGGGCGCCGGCGGCGGGCACCTCCACGGCCAGGGAAGCGCCGGCGGCGAGCCGCGGCGCGAGCGAATCGGGGATGCCGGCCTCGACCTGGAAGTCGCCGGTGCCCTCCACCTCGAGCAGCGGCTGCCCCGGCGCGGCGAGGTCGCCGACGTTGGCCAGCTTGCGGGCCACCACGCCGTCGAACGGCGCGCGCACCGTGGCGTAGCCGAGCATGACCTCGGCCTCGCGCACCATCGCCTCGGTCATGGCAAAGCGGTCCTCCAGGCTCTTCACCATGTCGGGCGTGCTGGCGCCCTTGGCGAGCAAGTCGCGTTCGCGGTCGAGGTCGCGGCGGGCCTGGTTGAGCTGGGCCTGGGCCTGCAGCACGCGGGCGGAGATTTCGCCGGCGGAGATTTTCACCAGCAGGTCGCCGGCCTTGACGCGCTGGCCGAGGACGACGGGCAGTTCCGCGATCGCACCCATGACCTTGGCGGCGACCGTGGCCCGCTGCACGGGACGGACGGTGCCCGTGACCTCCGTGAGGACGGGCACCTCCTCGAGACGGACGGCGGCCGCGCGCACCCGGGCGGGCGGTCGGCTCGCGGCGATAGCTTCGGGCGATTCGTGCCGCCCGCAACCCGCGAGGAGCAGGAGGGCGGCGACCGGAAGAACGAGACGGGCTGGATTCATAGGCAGAAAAGGTTTCAGGGCTGGGCGAGCGGGGTGAGGCCGAGCGCGCGGCGCAAGTCGGCCAAGGCGATGCGTTCGTCGGCCGCGGCGATGGTCCGGCGCATCCGCGCCTCGATCAGGCGGCCCTCAACGCCGATCAGGTCGGCGGTGAGCAGCGCGCCCTTCTCGAACCGGGCGCGGCTGAGCGCGGCGCTTTCCTCGGCCTGCTCCACGGCCCGGCCGGTCACGGCCAGGCGTTCCACCGCCTCGTCGTGGGCCAGGCGCGCCTGCTCGACCTCGAGGCCGATGCCGAGCGTGGCCTTGCGGAGCAT
>JBAIXJ010000596.1:0-7696 GCA_037916645.1 Opitutales bacterium
GCAAACGGCTCGGTCGCCCCGGGCGCGAGGCGGACCTGGTGCGGCACAATGTTGATCTGGATCGCTTGCGCCCGACCCACGGGCGCGGATCCCAGCAGGCACGCGATCATCGCGGCCGCCGGCAAAAGGCGGGCGGCGACTTGAGAGAATCGCGTCCGGTGAGGAGAAAATAGAATGGATGACATGATGTGGGCTGGTTCCAGGGGTGGGAGCTTTGGCGTGGCGCGCGCCCGCGGCAATCCTGCGCGAATTCATTCGTCGACAATGTGCTGATTCGTGCCGAGAAAATCCTCACGCGCCGCGGCATCAGCGCCTATCATCCCCACCTACCATGACCCGCCTCGCCCTGCTGCCGATGGATGATCGGCCCGTCAACTACGACTATCCGCGCTACCTCGCGCGTGCCGCCGGCTGGGAAATCCTGCTGCCGCCGCGCGAGTGGCTGGGCAACCCGTGGCGCAAGAGCCGGCACGCCGACCTGGTGGACTGGCTGATCCGGACCGCGCCGCAGGCCGACGGACTGGTCGTGGCCATCGACACGCTGGCCTACGGCGGCCTGATTCCATCCCGGACCTCCACCGAATCGGCGGAGGCCGTGCTGGCCCGGTTGCGGGTACTGCGGGACCTGAAGGCCCGCCGGCCGACGCTGCCCATTCTCGCCTCGAGCGTGCTGCTCCGCATCTGCCGCGCCAACTCGAGCGAGGAGGAAAAACCATATTGGGCGACGTGGGGCAGCCGGATGTTCCGGCTCTCCTACCTCGAGCACAAGGCCGAGGCTGGCGACGCTTCGGCCGCCGAGGCCGCGGAGCGGGCCGCGCTGCGGGCGGAGATTCCGGACGACGTCTACCGCGACTACCGCGCGGGCCGCACGCGCAACCATGCCGTCAACCGCGCCATGATCGACTGGCTGGGCGAGGGCGTGTTCGACTACCTCCTCATCCCCCAGGACGACACGGCGGATTACGGCTGGAACATCGCCGAGGCGCGCAGCCTCCAGGGCTACATCCGCGTTCGCGGCCTGACTACGCGGGCCATCACCTATCCCGGGGCGGACGAGATCGGCTGCCTCCTGATGGCCCGGTTCGCCTGCGCGCGGGCGGGATTCACGCCGCGGGTCTGGCCGCGCTATTCGGGCGTGACGGCGTCGTCGGTCATCACCGCCTACGAGGACCGGCCGATGCACGAGCTCCTCAAGGCCCATCTGGCGCCGTTGAACGGCGTGGTGGCGGACTCGCCGGAAACGGCCGACCTGACGCTGTTCATCAACGCGCCGGCCCGGCGGCAGGGCAATGGCGACAGCCAGTGGCTGATCTGGCGGGGCGTCGAAGCGGTTCGCGCCCAAACGCCGGCGGCGTTCCGCGGATGGCTGGACGAATTCACGGCCACGGAGGGCTTTCGCGACACGCGCCGGGAGATGCAAACGCCGCACCGCAGTCCGGAGGAATTCGTGCGGGCGCTGGACGCGGCGCTGGCGGGCGGGCGCCCCGTGGCGGTCGCCGATGTCGCCTTCGTCAACGGCGCCGACCTGATTCTCGGCGAGCAACTCCGCCGGCTGCCGGCGGTGGCCGGGCTGGCGGCCTACGGCGGCTGGAACACCGCGGGCAACACGCTCGGCACGGTCCTGGCCCAGGCGGTCATTCGCGTGGTGGCGTCGCGCGGGGCGGTGTCCCGCGACCAGCAGGCGGCGCACCTGGAGTTCCTGTTCCTGCGCTTCCTCGACGACGACTTGTTCCAGACTTGGGAGCGCAGCCGCAGCATGTTCGAGGCCCTGCCGGCGGCGGGCATCGCGCCGACCCTGGAGCGCCTGCCCGACGATCAGGCGGCCGCCGTTGAGACGGGCGTGCGGACGCACTTGGGCCAAGCGGCCCAGGGGCTGCGCGACCTCTTCGTCAGCTCCGGCCGGGTGCAGGACGTCCTGGTTAGCCGGATCCACCTGCCGTGGCAGCGGCTGTTTGAGGTGGGATTCGACGTGAGCGTTGAGTTGAAGAGCTGACCACGAGGGTCTCCGGGGGGCGACGCCATGGAACTGAACGCCTCCGCGCTCAACGCCCTGCCGCCAGAGGTTGCGCGGCCGAACTATGATCGCCGGGGGTGCACCGTGGGCATTGTCCATTTCGGAGTGGGCGGCTTCCACCGGTCGCATCAGGCGATGTACCTGGATCGACTGATGGCCGCCGGCGAGGGGCGCGACTGGGCGATCTGCGGGACCAGCGTGCTCGCATCCGACCTCCCGCTCGCCGACGCGCTCATGCGGCAAGACGGGCTGTACACCCTGGTGACGAAGCCAGCGCAAGGGCCGTGGCGGGCGCAGGTGATCGGCTCCATCATCGACTACCGGCACGCCGCGCGCGACGCGGAGCGGCTGCTCCAGCGCCTGACGGCACCCGGGGTGCGGATCATGTCGCTCACGATCACCGAGGGCGGCTACAATTTCGACGAGCAGACGCGGCAATTCCGTTTTGACCAGCCGGCCGTCGCGCGCGACCTCGCCGGGCACACGCCCCCGGCGACGGTCTTCGGACTGGTCACCGAAGCCTGCCGCCGCCGAATGGGACACGGGGTCGGAGGATTCACGCTCCTCTCGTGCGACAATCTCCAGGAAAACGGCAACACGGCGCGGGCGATGTTCCTGGCCTTTGCCGAGCGGCGCGATCCGGTCGCGGCGGAATGGATGGCCAACAACCTGACCTTTCCCAACTCGATGGTCGATCGGATCACGCCCGTCACGACCACGGCCGACCGGCTGGCGGTGAGCCGGCAGTTTGGCATCGACGACGGCTGTCCGGTGGTGTGCGAGCCTTTTGCGCAGTGGGTGGTGGAGGATCGGTTCGCGGCCGGACGCCCGGCGCTGGAAAAGGTCGGTGTCCAGCTCGTGGGCGACGTGGCTCCGTATGAACTGATGAAACTGCGGCTGCTCAACGGGTGCCACCAGGCGCTGGCCTATCTCGGGAGTCTCCATGGATACCGTTTCGTCCACGAAGTGGCCGGCGACCCCGTGTTCGCCGAGTTCGGCCTCGGCTATATGGCGCGAGAGGTGAGCGATACCCTGTTGCCGGTTCCCGGCGTTGATCTCGGCGGGTATCAGCGGGGGCTGCTTGACCGTTTCGGCAATCCGGAGATCCGTGACAGCCTGGCGCGGATCTGCGAACAGACCTCGGACCGGATTCCGAAGTGGATTCTGCCGGTCATCCGGCGCCGGCTCGAACTGGGGTTGCCGGTGTTGCATGGGGCGACGATCATCGCCAGTTGGGCCCGTTACGCCCAGGGGGTCGACGAGCGGGGGAATCCCATCGCCGTGATCGACCGAATGGGTCCGGAGATTCAGGCCCTGGCGGAACGCGCCCGGAATGAACCATTGGCGTTCATCCGCCACCGTCCGGTTTTTGGCGATCTGGCCGAGCATCGACCCTTTGCCGAAGCGTACCTGCAAGCGGCGCGCCGCCTTGGCAGTCTCGGGGCGACGGCCGCGGCCGAAGCCTGCCGGCAGGCCGCCAGGGCGGGGGACTGAATCGCAAACCGATTGAAATCCAAGCGGGGGACCCGGAGCCGCCGACGTTCGGGCGGACGGTCGTCGGCAAGGGCTCCGGGACGTCCGTCGGCGGCGCGCGAGATCGGTCCGGCGGCCATCCTGCTAAATTACCGATGTCGAAAAGATGCTAACCGACGACGGGAAAATCCTCACGAACCGGAGCCCATAAGTCATATACTGGCCGCGTAGTGAACGCCTGCCGGTCACCGGGTGCTCGCGATCTGGCGGCCGGAGGAAAGCGACTTCAGCCCGCGCCCCGTTACGCAGATCACTTAGCCTCCGCGATGTCACCTCGGCCGTTGGTGCTACGCCGATTTTCGTACGGGATTCGCCACCAATCCCCAACAAGCCGACTCATGAATCGAAAATCCGTCCATGCGGTAGCGGCGCCGTGCGCTGCTGCCGTTTTGCTGTTCGCGGTTGTCCCGAGATTGTCGGGGCAAGCTGCTCCGCCGCCTCCAACCGGCACCGAGAGCCAGGACCAGGAAGAAACCGTGAAGATGTCCCCGTTCGTCGTCGAGGCGACGGAAGGACAGACCGACTATCGCGCTGACTCGACGCTGGCCGGCACGCGCGTCCGCACCGATCTGAAAGACATCGCCTCGTCGCTGACCGTGGTCACCGCGCAGTTCCTGCGCGACACAGGCGCGACGAACAACCAGACCCTGCTGGTCTACACGCCCAACACGGAGGTGGCCGGCATCTATGGCAACTACGGCGGGGTGGGCAGCACGTTTGTCGCCGGCGCCACCGAGCCCAGCCTTTTGCGGCCCAACACCAACAACCGCGTTCGCGGCCTCGATTCCGCGGACAACACCCGCGACTACTTCCTGACGGACATTCCCTGGGACTCGTTCAACGTCGACCGGGTGGATCTCCAGCGCGGCCCCAATTCGATCCTGTTCGGCATTGGAAGCCCGGCCGGCATCATCAACAGCAGCGTCAACATGGCGAACTACCGGGATTCCTTCAGGCTGGAGACCCGGTATGGAAGCTTCGGCACGTTCCGGAACATGCTCGATGTCAATCACATGTTCCTGAAGAACGAGCTGGCCCTGCGGGTCACGGCGCTCGACGACCGGACGAAGTACCGGCAGAAGCCGGCGTTCAACCATGACAAACGCCTCTTTGGCGCCTTGCGCTGGGATCCGAATCTTTTCGGCACGGATTCCGCGCACACCACGTTCCGCGCCAATTTCGAGCACGGCGAAGTGACGGCGAACCGCCCGCGCGAATTGCCGCCGACGGACCTGATCCAGCCCTTCTTCGACGATGTCCAAAAGACGGCCTTTGATCCGTACTATGTGTGGGCATCGGGGATCATTCCGCAAAGCACGGGCGTGACCGTGCCCGTTCCGGGCGAACGGAGCGACTTCTGGCTGCAGCAAGGAGTACCCGGCCTGGCGCAGCACTTCGGCCCGATGTTTCTCTTCAACGGAACGAACGGGGCCCCCTTCAAGGTTCAGTCGGGCGGGATGCCGAGCGGCAGCGGCTCCGCGACCTACTTCGCCATCGGCCCCAATGGCCAGATCGACAACCAGATCAACGGCCTGACCTTCGCGCCACCGTTCTCCATCGTTGGCTTCAACGCGTACTCCGTCCTGAACAATGTCTACAACCCGAATGACCCAAGGACCAAGGGCGCGGCGTCCGGGTTCTACAAGGACCGTTCGCTGGCCGATCCCTCGATCTTCGACTTCTACAACAATCTGCTGGCGGGCCCCAACGCGCGGCAATGGCAGGGGTGGGACGCCTTCAATCTCGCCCTCGAGCAGACGTTCTTCAACAACCGGCTCGGTTTCCAGGTGGTGTACGACCACCAGAACTACCATGACGGGCAATACAGCCTCTTCGGCAATTTCATCACCGTCGACGTTCAGGCGAACTATTATCAACAGCCATGGCCGTACAGCACGGCGGTGAAGAAATACAACGGCACGGGCACCGCCGGCACCAACCCGAACGCCGGCCGCGCCTTTGTGGGCGGCAACAGCAACCAGAGCGCCAGCAGCAGCAAGAGCAGCCGCGAGAACATCCGGCTGACCGGGACCGGCGAACTGCGGGCGACGGACTTCCTGAAGAAGTCCCTGCTCACCGATATCCTGGGGCGGCATGTGCTCACCGGGCTGTATTCGAAGGAGACCTATGATCGCGAAGCCCGCGTGTGGGATCCCTACGCGATTGATGCGACCTGGCCGGACGCCGTGGGCAATGGCCCGAGCGAGGGCGGCAGCACCGCGCTGAGCACGGTGAACCGGGCCCTGGACTTCGTCGCCTACCTCAGCGACCCGCTGTTCAACAAGACGTCGGTGCACGGCCTGAACATCGCGCCCATCACGGCGAGCTACGCGCCGTCGGGGCCGGTCAACGTTTCCTACTTCGATTCGCACTGGAAATACTCCCTGAATCCGGCCGACCCCAGCTACGTGGACCCGGCGGCCTATTGGTTCAATCCGGCGTCGCTGGGCACCTACAACAACGGCCAGCCGGCCGATTCAACCCAGTCCGAGAATCCCGCCAACTACAAGGGCTGGACCAGCGGCGTGTTCAACATCCTGAACGCCGACAAAGGCGACCTCAACTCGCTCTACGTCTCCGGCAACAAGGTGCAGACGAAGACCGAATCCAAGGCGCTGACGTGGCAGGGCTACTTCTGGGATGACACCCTGGTGGCAACCGTCGGCTGGCGCCGGGACATCCAGGAACAGCGCGCGGCCTACGCGCCGGTCAGCCAGGCCACGGGCGTGGCCGACATGAGCTATGACCTGCTGCCGCTTGATCCGGCCACGGGCAGGACGAGCGGCAACAGCAAGAGCTGGGGCATTGTCCTGCACGAGCCCAAGGCGTGGCGCAACAAGCTGCCCTGGGGCACGAACTTCAGCCTCACCTATAGCGTGGGCAACAACACCCGCGTGCAGAATCGCTACGGCTTCAGCGGGGATCCGCTGCCGAACGCGACGGGCGAGACCAAGGACTACGGCGTCGTCATCAGCACGCTGAACGACCGGCTGACCGCGAAGATCACCTGGTACAAGACCACGGTGAAGAATGCGAATATGTCGGCCAACCCGGCGGCGGCGATCTTCGGCGGCAACCAATACTACCTGTATCTGCTGGAAATGTGGGGTCTCGCCGGCGCCCTGACCGATCTCGCCAGCTATTCCGGCGCGGCGCCCGCCCAGGAGGGCTATTGGGACTGGGCGAACGCGGACCACGGGGGCGGGCCCTACGATCCGACGACGGCCGCCTATCAAGCCGATCCCTCGACGGTGAGGCAAAAGGCGGCGGTCCAGTCGTTCCTCAGCCAGATGCAGCCGCAGAGTTGGTGGGACGCGTACGGATTCCCGGTCAATGTCGCGAATGCCAAGGCCGGCAACTGGAACACGGCCATCGCCAACTGGGCCCCGTCCAACTGGATCTGGGGCGTCAGCGTTGGCAACAACGGCAGCGTCCGCGGCTCCACGCCGACGGGCACGATCGACGACGAGTCCAAGGGTGTCGAGTATGAGGTCGTGGGACAGGTCACCAAGAACCTGAATGTGTCGATCAACGCGTCGAAGCAGCACGCCGCGCAGACCGCCCTGGGCTCCGCGCTGGTCCAGTTCGTCACGGCCCAATACCAGAAATTCCAGTCGCCCGCCGGTGATATCCGCCTGTGGTGGGGCAGCGACATGACGCTGCGCCAATACTACCAGGCGAACATCTATTCGACCTTCCAGTTCCTCCAGCAGGGCAACGGCCGGATGGTTCCGGAAATGTCGCCGTGGCGCGTCAACGCGGTGGGCAACTACCGGTTCGACCACGGCTTGCTGAAGGGAGCCAACGTCGGGCTGGGGTATCGCTGGCAGCAGGGAGTCATCCTCGGTTACGGCCTGCTCGACGACTACTCCAATCTGGACATCAACAAGCCGATTTGGGGCAAGAGCACCTATGCGGTCGACCTGTGGGCCGGGTACGAGCGCAAGCTGACCAAGAAGCTCAACTGGCGAATCCAGCTCAACGTCCGGAGCCTCGACGCCAAGGCGCATCTGGAACCGCTCAGCGTCGAACCTGACGGCTCGCCGGCGCTGCTCCGGATCGTCGAAGGTCAGACCTGGTTCCTGACCAACACCTTCTCGTTCTAGTCCGGCTTTGGGGTAATGGACTGGTGCGACGGCTCCGGCCGTC
>JBAIXJ010000597.1:0-6520 GCA_037916645.1 Opitutales bacterium
CGGTCAGCCTGCTGGTCGAGGCGGCGACCGCGCCCGGCAAGGCGCACCGCACCGTGCTGAACGACATGCCGGCGGCGATGGTGATCCGCGAATCGACCCACTCCGCGCCGCCGATCAATCCGGCCCAGTGAGGCGGTGAGAGGCGGCGGAACGGGGTCCGGCGGGTGGGGGCCATTGGTGCCAACATACGTTTGCATTAAGCGTGTGGAGATCGGTGGCCGCAGCATTCTATTGTAAATATGGACCTTACATTTGACTTTTGCCTTGCATTGCAAACGTTGTCATTCACACTCCAAATTCAGCTGCCCACCTACGCCCCGCCTTTGGGTGGTTCTCCAGGCAGATACCCTCCGCACTTTGGCCGCAACCGTAACCTGCTTTGTTCGGTCTATCTGGCGACGCCCGGCTGTCGCTGCGCGCTCCGCGAGTCCCCGCGGCGAAGGATGTTCGTCGCGCGCTGACGGATCGCGAGACGGCCGGCCCGCTCCACGCATGGACTCCGTGCCGTGCGTGGTCGGCTGACCCGTCGGGCCAGATCCGCATCATGTTACCTCGCCCCTCAACCCGCACCTTGCTCGGCGTGCTTTTGCTCGCTGCGGGCAGCGCGTTGGGCGGATGCAGTGGATCCGGCGCTCCCGCCACCGGCGGGCGCATCGTCGTCAACTACTGGGAGAAATGGACCGGCTTCGAGGCCGAAGCCATGCGCACGATCGTCGATGACTTCAACCGCTCGCAGGATCGCATCGAGGTGCGGTTGTTCTCCATCAGTCCGATCGACCTCAAGCTGCTGCTCGCGGCGTCGAGCGGCCATCCGCCCGACGTGGCCGGCCTGTGGTCGTTCAGCATTCCCGACTTTGCCGAGAAGGGCGCACTCACGCCGCTCGACGACGCGCTCGCGGACGCGAAGCTGGGCGCCGACCACTACGTGCCGGTCTTCTGGGAGCTTTGCCGCTATCGCGGTTTCACCTGGGGCCTGCCGACGACGCCCGGCTGCGTCGCGCTCTTCTACAACAAGGGGCTGTTCCGGCAGGCGGGCTTGGATCCCGAGCGGCCGCCGCGGACGTTCGCCGAGCTGGAGACGATGAGCCGGCGCCTGACGCGGGTGGAGCTGGTGCGGGACGGCCACCGCGTGGACGTGCCGTTCGACGAACTGACCGGCGCCGAACGCGCGGCAAAGCGCTACGCCATCGTGCAGGTCGGCCATCTGCCGTACGACGCCGGGCTGGTCTATCCGTCCGCGTGGGGCTACTGGTTCGGCGCGAAGCTGTACGACGGCGAGGGGCGGATCCTGGCCGACGATCCGGGAAACCAGGCGGCGTTTCGCTGGCTGCGCGACACGGTGCTCACCTACGGACAGGAGAACCTGCGCGACTTCGGCTCGAGCTACGGGCTTTCGCAGACCTCCCGCAGCCCGTTCCTCGCGGGCAAGGAGGCGATGGTCGTCCAGGGCGAGTGGATGGTGAACTTCATCGAACGCTACGCCCCGGACCTGGAGTGGGGCGTGGCGCCATGCCCCGCGGCGCCGGGAGTTTCGGACCAGGCGCCGATGACCCTGGTCGAGAGCGACGTGGTGGTGATCCCAAGCGGTGCGAAGCATCCGCGCGAGGCCTTCGAGTTCATCCGCTACCTGCAACGGCAGGACGTGGCGGAGAAGCTGGCGACCCTGCAGCGCAAGTTCACCGCGCTGCGCGACGTGTCGCCGGGCTTCGTCGCCCGGCACCCGAACCGGGCGATCGGCCTGTTCGTGCAACTGGCCCGCAGCCCGGCCGCGCGCTTCGTGCCGCGGCTGTCCCTCTGGCGGGAGTACGACAACGAGATGTCGGTCGCGGCGGACCGGGTGCGCAACCTGCTCGCGACACCCGAGGCCGCACTGGCCGAGGTGCAGCAGCGGGTGCAGTGGCGGAGCGACCGCCTCCAGCGGCGGTGGAACCTCGTGGGCCGCGAGCGCCTTGTGGAATGGAGGGAACATGAACGCTGGTGAGCGGACGCGGCTGGCCACGGGGCTGACCTTCATCAGCCCGTGGATCGTGGGCTTCCTGGTGTTCACACTCTACCCGGTGGGCGCGTCGCTGGTCTACTCGTTCTGCGATTACGACGTGCTGTCGCGCCCGATCTGGGTCGGCCTGTTGAACTACCGCGACATGGGGTCGGACCAGGTCTTCTGGCAGTCGCTGGGCAACACGCTCGTGTTCAGCCTCATTTCGCTGCCGCTCGGGTTGAGCGTGGCGCTCGCGCTGGCGCTCCTCCTGAACAATCCGGTGCGGGGCCGGGGCTTCTTCCGCGCCGTCTACTACCTGCCGTCGCTGGTGCCGGCCGTCGCCGGCGCGGTGGTGTGGCTGTGGATTCTGAACGGCAACCACGGCCTGCTCGACCTGGCCCTGTTGCGCCTCGGCGTGGCGCATCCGCCGCTCTGGCTTTCCGACCCGCACTGGACCAAGCCGGCGCTCGCGTTGATGGCCATCTGGGGCTGCGGCAACACGGTTGTGATCTACCTCGCCGCGCTGCAGGGCGTGCCGCGCACGCTGCTCGAGGCGGCGATGATCGACGGCGCGTCGGCCTGGCGCCGCCTCTGGCACGTGACGCTGCCGGCCATCTCCCCGGTCATCTATTTCAACCTGATCATCGGCGTCATCGGCGCGCTCCAGACCTTCGCGACGGCGTTCGTGATGTTCAACAACGGCGGCCCCGACCGGTCGGCGCTGTTCTACGCCGTCTATCTCTACCAAAACGCCTTTGAGTTCCGGCAGATGGGCTATGCCTGCGCGATGGCGTGGGTCCTGTTCCTGCTCACGCTCGGCCTGACGTGGCTGGCGTCGCGCAGCACGCGCGGGTTCGTGCACTACCAGGGGGAATGACCGGTGCGCGTCCTGGGCAAGATCCTGATCTACGCCGCGCTCGCCGCCGGGGCCGCGCTGTTTGTGCTCCCGCTGGTGTGGATGCTCTCGACCGCGCTGAAGCCGCTCGACCAGACGACCGCGGTGCCCCCGGAATGGCTGCCGCGCCGGTATTTCGTGGGCGAGGGGACGGCGCGCCGCGAGGTGCGGCTCGCGTCGGACGTGACGGCGCCGAGCGTCTGGGCCCTGCCGGAGGGCGCGGCCATCCCCGTGGTGCTGCCCCGGGCCGACGTGCGCGGCGACCTGTGGGCCCCCGAGGGCGGGCGCGCCGTGCGGGTCCGGGTGCTGGCCGAGGTGCCGGCCTCCCCGGATGCGCCCTGGCGCGAGGTGGTCGACGTGGCCACGGACCGGCATGAAGTCGTCCGCGCCACCGACGTCTCCGCGCGCGTGGCGCCCCGCTGGGGCAATTTCGCCGGCGCGATCCGCGCCATGCAGTACTTCTGGCGCTATCTGGGCAACACGGTGCTGCTCTGCGTGCTCAATGTCACGGGCATGGTGCTGTCGAGCGCGCTGGTGGCGTACGGCTTCGCGCGGCTCGAATGGCGGGGGCGCGATCACGTGTTCGCGGTTCTGCTGGCGACGATGATGATCCCGTTCCCCGTCGTGATGGTGCCGCTGTACGCGATGTTCCGCGGGCTGGGCTGGGTGGGGACGCTGCGGCCGCTGTGGGTCGGGGCCTTTTTCTCGGGGGCGTTCAACGTCTTCCTGCTCCGCCAGTTCTTCCGCACGATCCCCAAGGAACTCTCGGAGGCGGCGCGCCTCGACGGCTGCGGCGAGTTCCGCATCTTCTGGCAGATCATCCTGCCGTTGTGCCGGCCGGCGCTGATCGTCGTCGCCCTGTTCACCTTCCTCGGCACCTGGAATGATTTCCTCGGGCCGTTGATCTACCTGACCGACCAGCGCGACTTCACCCTGGCGCTGGCGCTGCAGGCCATGCAGATGCGAAGCGGGCTCACCGACTGGCACTACCTCATGGCCGCGAGCACGCTCGTGATCCTGCCGGTGATCGCGCTCTTCGTGGCCGCGCAGCGGCATTTCATCGAGGGCATCGCCCTCACCGGCAGCAAAAACTGACCCTTTCCTGACCATCAACCCCAACCCATCAGGACTATGAGAACCCGAATGAACAAACCCTGCGCGCTGGCCCTCGGGCTGGCGCTGAGTCTGCCCGCCTACCTGGGCGCGCAGACGGCCCCAGCCCCCGGCGAGGAGAGCCCGATCGCCCTCCAGACCTTCACCGTCTCGGTCGACAAGGACAACGGCTACATCGCCGTTGACTCCCTGTCGGGCGGCCGCCTCGACACGCCGCTGCGGGTGACGCCCGCCCCAGTGTCGTCGATGACGCGCGCCTTCATAAACGACCTGCAGCTGACCAACGTCCAGCAGGCCCTGAGCTGGTCGCTCAATGTGGTTCCGACGGACTTCCGCAACGGCATCTCCGGTGCCGCGGCCGGCGAGGTCTTCAACTACTGGTCCGTCAGCATCCGCGGCGACAGCCACGTCCAGGGCGGCAATCCGCCGACGAAGAACTACTTCCCGACGTTCATGGACATCGACACCTATACCGTCGACCGGATCGAGACGGACAGCGGCCCCAACTCGATCCTGTTCGGCATCGGCGACATCGGCGGCGCGCTGGCCGTGTACACGAAGACGGCCCGCTTCGACAAAAACTTCTCGAATGTCGGGCTCAGCTTCTACAACTACGGCGGCTACCGCCTGACGGCCGACGTCAACCAGCACGTGGGCAACCTCGCGGTGCGCTTGAACGCCCTCCTGGCGAACGAGAAGGGGTGGAAGGACGGCGACAACAACAAGAAGAAGGCGGTCGACCTGGCGGCCACCTACAAGTTCAGCAACAACACCCAGGTCCGCGTCGAGATCGAGGGATGGAAACAGGAGAAGACGGTCTTCGCGCAGGGGATCCAGGACGGCACCTCGCTCTGGAACAAGTCGACCAATTCGCCGACGTGGGGCGCCGTCATCGCCAACGAGGGCTCGAACCCCATCTCGACTCCCGGCGCGCCGGGCGTGACGACGATGAGCGCCTGGGGCGGCCCGAACAACTACTACGTCTGGACGCCGAGCGTCGGCCTCATGAACTGGGCGGGCGGCGCGCGCTCCATGGGCACGGGCGACATCGAGTGGGGCGCCTACCTGCGGCCTACCTCGTTCGTCGATGGCCCGAGCGGAGCCACCGTCATGGCGCTGCCCAACCGGCACTGGGCGATCACACCCGCGGACGGACTGCTCAAGCCCAACGTCCTGACGGCCACGCTGAACTTCGAGCAGCGCATCAATCCCAACAGCGAGTTCATCATCTCGGGCTACCGCTACGAGGACGACCAGAAGGCCAAGAACTTCGAGGGCGCCGGTGGCGGCCAGGGCACGGGCGTGAACTACGACCTCAACAAGCAGCTGCCGAACGGCCAGACCAATCCGAACTACGGCAAGCTCTTCTCGGACTTCTTCCTCGACGAGCAGATCCAGGATCACTGGGTGAACGAGATCCGTGGCCAGTTCAACTACCACTTCGACACGAAGCTCTGGGGCGTTCCGCTCAACCAGCTGTTCAGCGTCTCCGCCGGCGAGCAGGTGACCGAGTACGACGCCCGCCAGTACCAGGCCCAGGTGCGGAACCACTACGACGAAAACAACTGGACCCAGACCATGGTGTGGGGCCGCGTCTACTGGGATCAGCCGCAGCGCGCGCTGGCCGTGCCGAGCGTCTTCAACGGGCAGAACATCGTCTACACCCCGCTGCCGTTCAACTGGTACGACTTCAACTCGAAGCAGACGATCAAGTACTACGGCGCCTTCGAGCAGACCCGGCTGTGGGACGACCGCCTGAACATCTCGGCCGGCATCCGGCACGACTCGTATGAGAACTGGAAGGTCGGCCTGCGCGGCACCACCAACGTGCCGACGGTCGCCAGCGGCTCGGGCAACACCTATTCCGTCGGCGCCGTGGGCTACGTGCTCCCGTGGCTCGGGCTCGTCGCCAACCTCTCCGAGAACTACCAGCCGGCCGCCGGCGGCCTCGCGCCGACCATCTTCGGCGCCACGCTCGGGCCATCGTTCGGCAAGGGCAAGAACTACGGCGTCCGTGTTTCCACCGAGGACGGCAAGTACTATGCCTCGGCGATCTGGTACAACGACACATCGCACGACATCACCGGCGGCGACAGCCCCGACTTCCAGGGCATCTGGAACGACTACTTCGCCGCGGGCGGCACCAACACGAGCATCGGGCCGGCGGGCAACGTGACGGGCGGCCCCGGCACCTACCACGCCAACATGTCGTACATCGACACGTACGACGTGAAGTACACGGGCTTCGAGTTCGAGGCGACCGCCAATCCGACCAAGAACCTCCGCCTCCAGGTGCACTACTCCGTGCCCAAGGGCGAGAAGACCAACGACGGGCCGAATGCCTCCGCCTACTTCGCCCAGAAGCTCTCGACGTGGCAGGCCGTGGCGGGCGGCTCCACTCCCGCCGCCACCAAGCTGGCGTCGGATCTGGCCAACGCTCAAAACACGATCAACTCGGTCAAGGCGACGACGATCACGGGCCACCTCATCAAGGAGAAGTTCAACTTCTTCGCGACGTATTCTTTCACTGAAGA
>JBAIXJ010000598.1:0-5293 GCA_037916645.1 Opitutales bacterium
ACGACTACGCCATCGACCTCGCGTGGTCGCCCGATGGCCGGCAGCTCGCGGCCGCCTCGGCCTCCGGGCCGATTTCGGTGTTCGATGCTGACACCGGCGCCAAACGCCACGATCTGGCCGGCCACGACGGCGGGACCAACGCGCTGGCGTGGGCGCCGGCGTTGCAGAAGTCAGAGGACAGAAGTCAGAAGTCAGCGACTACCGACGGGGCCCAAGAGTCTCGATCATTGGGGTTTGAGCACTCGCTGGCCTCTGACCTCCGATCTCTGACCTCTGATCTCCTCGCCAGCGGGGGGCAGGACGGGTGCGTGCGGATCTGGGATCCGGCCGCGGGGAACCAAGCCGCCGAATGCAGTCTGGGCTCCGGCTGGGTGGAGCACGTCGCCTGGAGGCCCATGGTAGGGCGCGTTACTTGTCCGCCGAAGCCTGCCAGAGGCGATGACACGGCTCCGCAGGCAAAGGGCGAAGGCCGGATCCCTAACGCGCCGACTGCGAATGAGGAACTGCGGCGGGCTAAGGATAGCCCGCCCTACCTCGCCGCGGCGGCGGGACGGAAGCTGGTCTTCGTCGGTGCCGACGGCGCGGTCCGGCATGCGTTTCCCGAGACGCCGAAGACGGTCGCCGCGCTCGCGTGGCACCCGCAGGGCGGCGCCATCGCCGTGGCGTGGTACGGGGGCGTCCGCCTCTGGGACGCCGACGACTACCACACCCAGCGGGAATATGCCTATGGCAGCGCCATTGCGGCGCTGACCTGGTCGCCCGACGGCCGCTGGCTGGTGGCGGGGGCGCAGGACAACGCGGTGCACCTCTGGATTCCCGAGGAGGAGCAGGAATTCCACATGAGCGGGTACGAGACCAAGGTGCGCGAGCTGGCCTTCAGCGCCGACAGCCGGTGGCTGGCCACCGGCGGGGCGCGCGACGCCTGCGTGTGGGATTGCTCCGGCGCCGGGCCGGAGGGCCGCGAGCC
The DNA here is from genome assembly GCA_037916645.1 of Opitutales bacterium. Classification (GTDB taxonomy): domain Bacteria; phylum Verrucomicrobiota; class Verrucomicrobiia; order Opitutales; family Opitutaceae; genus Fen-1467. The sequence continues at coordinate 968 of JBAIXJ010000598.1, forward strand.
GCTGGCCATGCCCCACTCGGATCGCGTGTGCGCCGTCGCCTTCCAGCACGGGCCCGGCCTGCTCGCCACGGCGGCCCACGACGGCGAGGTCGGCCTGTGGGATCCGCCGCGCCGGCAGCCGCTCGTCGCCGCGGTCAAGCTGACGGCGCCGGCCTCGAAGCTGGCGTGGAGCCCGGATGACACCCGGCTCGCGATCGGCTCGCAAAAAGGCGGCGTGATGGTGCTAAGAGTCGAAAACTGAGCACCTTTGTTCGGGAGCCTCGAAGCCAGGGAGAAGTCCCTTCCCCGCTTTCATGGCGACCAGATCAGGAATACGCTTCGGCATCGCCCCATTTGCGCTCTGCCACCGCCCTCATGAAAGACCCGACACCCAACGACGCCGCGTTTTGGGATGAGCGCTACCGCGCCGGCCGGATCGCCTGGGACTTCGGCCGCGTGCCGCGCGCGCTGACGGACTTCCTGCGCCGTGGCGGCGGCGGCGGGCGGGCGCTGGTGCCCGGCTGCGGATCCGCCTACGAGGTTCGCGCCTTTCACCAGGCGGGCTGGGACGTGCTCGCGCTGGATTTCAGCGCCGCCGCCGTGGCCCGCGCCCGGTCGATCCTCGGTGCGTTGGGGGAACGCGTGGTCGTCGCCGATTTCTTCACCCACGCGTTCGATCCGCCCGGCTTCGATCTCATCTACGAACGCACCTTCCTCTGCGCGCTGCCGCCGGACGTCTGGCCCACCTACGCGCGGCGCATGGCGGAGCTGCTCAAACCCGGCGGCTTGCTCTGCGGATTCTTCTTTTTCGGACCCGAGGACGAGCCGCCGCCCTACCCGATTTCGCCGGCGGAACTGGACGAGTTGCTGGGGCCGGCCTGCACGAGGATCAGCGACGAACCTGTGACCGATTCGCTGCCCCTCTACGCGGGCAAGGAGCGCTGGCAGGTGTGGCGCAAAAAACCGGCCCCCGGCCTGCATGAACATGTCAACCAATAGTTGACATGGGGCAGAGAGCGAAAACCGGCTGGTCGCGCCGCGGAAGAAAGTCGTGCGCCGGAGCAGCCGGCATGTTTGCCTTCAGCTGATGTCCGCACCGCCGTCCCTGCTCGAGATCTTCGGCGTCACGCTGCGCCTGGGCTGCACGTCGTTCGGGGGGCCGGTGGCGCACCTCGGCTATTTCCGCAAGGAATACGTGGAGCGCCGCCGCTGGGTGGACGACGCGCATTTCGCCGACCTCGTGGCACTGTGCCAGTTCCTGCCCGGCCCGGGCAGCAGCCAGACCGGCTTCGCCATCGGCTACCTCCAGCGCGGTCTGGCCGGAGGGATCGCCGCCTGGCTCGGATTCACTCTGCCGTCGGCGGCCCTCATGATCGCCTTCGCCTACGGCCTCGCGTCCCTCGGCCCGCTCAACCACCTGGGCTGGCTGCAGGGGCTGAAGGCTGCGGCGGTGGCGGTCGTCGCGCAGGCCGTGTGGGCGATGGCCGGGAACCTCTGCCCCGATCGGCCGCGGGCCACGTTCGCCGTGGGCGCGGCGATCATCCTCCTGCTCCTGCCCTCGGCGTGGAGCCAGATCGGCGTCATCGCCCTGGGTGCGGCCCTGGGCTGGCTGCACTTCCGCGGCACTGCGGCGGCGGCCCCCGCCGGCCCGGCGCCGGGCGGCGCCCGCGCCGCGGCCGCCGGTTGGCTGGCGTTGTTCCTCGCCCTGCTGGAGGCGCTGCCGCTGGCCGCCCGATTTGCGCCCAACCCCTGGCTGCAGGTCTTCGACCGTTTCTATCGCACCGGTTCGCTTGTGTTCGGCGGCGGCCACGTCGTGCTGCCGCTGCTGGAACGCGAGGTGGTCGCGCCCGGCTGGCTGTCGCACGACCAGTTCCTTGCCGGCTACGGCGCAGCCCAGGCGTTGCCCGGCCCGCTCTTCACCCTTTCGGCCTATCTCGGCACGGTCATGCAGGTCGGGCCCGGCGGCTGGCTGGGCGGCCTGTGGGCGCTGGTCGGGATCTTCCTCCCCGGGCTGCTGCTCGTCCTCGGCGTGCTGCCGTTCTGGCAGGAACTGCGTCGCCGCCCCGACGCCCAGGCCGCCCTGCGCGGGGCCAACGCCACCGTGGTCGGCGTGCTGCTCGCGGCCCTCTACCATCCGGTCTGGACCTCCGGCATCACGGGGGTGCCGGCCCTGGCGCTGGCGTTGGCGGCATTCGCGGGGCTGCAGGTGTGGAGGCTGCCGCCCTGGGCCGTCGTCGCGCTGGCCGCCGTCTTTGGGCAGGTCTTTCTCTAGGACCACGGCCAGGCGCGGCGCGGAACGCCGGAGTCCCGGGAAACCTTTCTGAATTCCGGGCGTCTGAGACGCGTGCAGCGAAGATTCGCCCCCCATCTCCCACCGCTCCGGCGCCGCCTGGGCGGCTTTTTTCCGGCGTTGACTGCCCTCGCCCTGGCCGCCTGCAGTGGCGAACGGCCGCACCACGGGTCGCCAGGCACCATGGGCCCCGAGGGACCCGAGGGCGGACCGCCGGTCCGCCGCATGGAGGCCACGGCCGACTTCTTCGGCGGCCAGATCGAGGTGGAGACGCTGCTCGCACGGGCCGGCGTGAAATGGTCGCGCACCGACGAAAAGGAGGGTGCCACCGGCGGCAGCGGGCGTTCCGGCCGCGGCGCAGGTATGCACGGTGGCTTTGGCGTGGGCGGCGGCGGTGGCGGGATGCGGGGCGGCTACGGCGGCGGACGCGGCGGAGGCGGGCGGGAAGGGCGCGGCGAATCGGCGGAAGGCGGCGGGGAGGAAGGGCCGCGGCCGCCGCCCATCCGCGCGATCAACCAGGCGCCGATCGTGCTGCGCCTGCGGGTGACCAATCATGGGCCGGCGCCGAGCGACGTGGAGGTGGTGGATTTCAATTCGGTCCTGGGCGATTTCGCCGTCCAGCCCGAGAAGATCACCGTCCAGCCCGGCGAGGCGGTCGAGGCGGACCCGATGGTTTCGCGTCTCGGGGTGCCAAGCGAGGAGGTGCCGCTGACCGTGAAGCTTCGGATCGGCGACAAGACCGAGCAGCAGGTGCTGACGCTGCGCGCCGTCAAGGAACCGCCGCCCGAGGCGCCGAAGCCGCCGCCAGCCGGCGGTCCGTCCACACCGGCTCCGACGCCGCAATCACCGCCGCCCTGAGCGCTGGCTGATTGCCCCTCCTCGTTCTCCTAATCTTACTCTTGATCGTACTCGTTCTCAGTCCTCGGTTGGTGGGAGTAAGAGAAAGATTAAGAGCAAGAGTAAGATGAAGTGCTCTGCTTGACGGGTGGCGCAATTCCAACCCCCTGCCTAAACCGCCGCGTAAGGATCCGCCGCGTCCCGCAGGCCGTCGCCGAGGAAGTTGAAGCACAAGACGGTGAGCACGATGAACACGACGGGCATCAGCAGCCACGGATAATTGGCCACGGTCTGGAGGCTCATGCAGTCCTGAAGCATCACCCCCCAGCTGACGATCGGCGGGCGCAGGCCCAGCCCGAGAAAGCTCAGCGAGGTCTCGCCCAGAATCATGGCCGGCACGCTGAGGGTGAGCACCACGATGATGTGGCTGGTGGCTCCCGGCAGCAGGTGACGGGAGAGGATGCGGGTGTGCGATGCGCCGAGCAGGCGGGCGGCCATGGCGTAGTCCTCCTCGCGCAGCGAGAGGATCTTGCCGCGCACCACCCGGGCGAGGCCGGTCCAGCCGATCAGGCTCAGCACGATCGTGATGGCGAAATAAACCGACAGCGGCGACCAGTCGGACGGCAGCACCGCCCCCAGGGCGAGCCAGAACGGCAGTTGCGGAAACGAGCTCACAATCTCGATCCCGCGCTGGATCACGACGTCGACCGCGCCCCCCACATAACCGGACAGCCCGCCGATGGTCACGCCGAGGAGGAAGGTGACCGCGATGGCGACCAGGCCGACGGAAAGGCTGACGCGCGCCCCGTAGATCAGCCGGCTGAACGTGTCCCGGCCGTATTTGTCCGCGCCGAGGAAATAGAACGCCGGCGCCATCCCGGCCGCCGGCGCGGCCGGGTCGCTCACCCCGAAGAAATGGCGCCGGGCCGGGATCACGCCCCACAGCCGATAGGGCTCCCCGGCGACGAAGAAGCCCAGGGGCACCACCGCGGCCGGGTCCTCGACGTACGACTTGCGCAGGGTGATCGGATCGACGTAACGCCGCATGCCGAGGACGTGCAGGCCCCGCGCCCAGGAGAAGCGGGGGAGCTGCGGCGGGCAGTACGCGTACGCCAGGTTCCGCCACTCGCGGGTGGTCGGGGCGAAGAACTCCGCCAGAAGCGCCAGCGCGTAGAGCACCGCCAGCACGTAGAGCGAGGCCACGGCCAGGCGGTGGCGCA
>JBAIXJ010000599.1:0-2427 GCA_037916645.1 Opitutales bacterium
ATTCCGACCACCAGCGGCGCTTCGTCGAGACCGGCATCGCCCTGCACGCGCCGCTCTATCTCGTCGGCCACGCGCGCGAACGCGCCGACGTGATCGCGCCCGAGATCGCCGCCGACAAGGAGGCGGCGATGTTCCTGATTTCCACCCGCAGCGAGGAAAAGGTGCATGCCGGCCTGAGCCGCGGCGTCTGGGCGCTGACCATTCTCGGCGCGATCGTGTTCCTCGCCGGCTTCGTCATCCGCAACCAGGGCCAGGCGCACCGGCCGTGGGGGCCCGACGTTCCGCTTTATCTCGGCCTCGTCGCGGGCTACGCGGCCCTGCAAGTCGTCGGCTGGGTCTGGATGGCCTACAACAGCCTGGTCGGCCTGCGCAACCGCGTGCGCCAGGCCTGGTCGCTCGTCGACGTCCAGCTCAAGCGCCGGCACGACCTCATTCCGCGCCTCGTCGAGACCGTGCAGGCGCTGCGCACCCACGAGGCCTCGGTGCAGACGGCGCTCTCCGCCCTCCGCACCCAGCTCACCGCCACGGCGCCCGGCGTGAGCGGGCCGGATTTCGCGGGCTGCGCCCCCGCGGTGCGGGCCGTGGTCGAGGCCTACCCCGACCTCAAGAGCAGCCCGGCCTTCCTCGGGCTCCACCGGGAGCTCGTTGAAACCGAGCAGCGCATCGCCCTCGCCCGCTCCTACTTCAACGACATCGCCACCTTTTTCGCCACGCGGCTGCAGATCATTCCGGATCGCTGGATTGCCGCGCTCGGCGCGATGAAGCCCCAGCCGCTGCTCGCCGCCACGGACTTCGAGCGCGCGGCGGTCGAGGTGAAGCTGGCGGAATGAAGATACGGCTGAACGGGGTTAGGAGGCCCCGCCCAAAGGTTTCGCGCCAAGCCGCGCGGATGGCTTTCTCACGCCAAGACGCCAAGGCGCAAAGACCGCCGTTTTTTCGCGGTGCTTGGCGTCTTCGCGGCTTTGCGTGAGGCCAATCGGTCCTTCGCCGCTCGCTTGGCCTTCGCTCATCCCGCCGGCAGTGCGCCCGTGTAGAACGCGGCGATCGCGTCGCGGAACTCGATCCGGCTCGCCTCCCACGTGTAGAACATGTGGCCGCCGCCGAAATGCCGCACCGTGAGGTTTTGCGCCGACGGCTCGTCGAGCTTCATCAGGTTGCGGATGCGGTTGGTCGAGAAATACGGCGTGACGAGATCATAGCACCCGTGGGTGATGAACACCTTCATGTGCGGGTTCAGGCTCATGCCGTAGCGCAGGTCGTCGGTCGCGCCGACCTGGCTCTCGAGCGCATGCCGCTCGAAGTCGAGCTTCCACGCCCGGTTCACCTCGCGGCTGAGCAAATGGTACTCGCGGTCCGTCTTCACGCCGATCTCGCCGCGGATGCGCTTGTTGATCCCGCCGGCGAACACGCGCTCGATGCCGACGAGCGTCGGGTCCGGACCCTCGAACACGTCGCGGTCCGGGAACGGGTCGCGCACGGTGATCGTGGCGTCGTAGCGCCCGCAGACGAGGCGCTCTGCCTTGAGCAGCTCGCGCACGAACGCCTGCACCGGAATCCGGCCCTCGCTCCGCGCCACCCGCTCCGGCGGCAGACCGAGGAGGCCGGCCATGCGCCCGAGCACGCGGTCGCGCTGCGGCTTGGCCAGCGCGGCGCCCTGCGCCAGGAACGTCGCCAGCTCGGTCGTCGCGAACGCCTCCGCCTCCGCCAGCACCTTCGCCAGCGGCGTGTTCTTCGCGAACGCCCCCGACTTGCCGTGGAAGGCGGCGGCCGCGGCCATCGTCGGAAACGTGTCGACCCACGGGAGCAGGTCGTAGTCGGAAGAATCGAGCAGGGCGAATTCGAGCGCCGGGGAGATCAGGATCGCGCCGTTGAGCCCGATGCCGCAGCCCTCCTGGAGCAGGCGCGCCAGCTTCGCCACCCGGAACCCGCCGTAGCTCTCGCCGGCGATGAACACCGGCGAGTCCCAGCGGTCGTAGCGCGACAGGTACCGGCTCATGAATTCGCCAAGCGACTGGAGGTCGCGCTTCAGCCCGAAGAAGGCGCTGTCCTCGCCCTTCTTCTTCTCCGGCTTCTTCTCGTCTTTGCCCGACGCCTCCGGATCATCGACCGGCCGGCTGAAGCCCGTGCCCACGGGATCGACAAACACCAAATCGGTGAACGCGAGCCAGGACTCGGTGTTGTCGGTCAGGCGCGCGGGCGGCGGGGGCGGCACACCGTCGACGGCAAACGCGACCCGCCGGGTGCCGAGCGCCCCGACGTGGAGGTAGACCGACGCCGCGCCCGGTCCGCCGTTGAACACAAAGGTCAGCGGCCGGCCCTTCGCGCCCTCCTGCAGGTAGGCGACGGAGAAGATCTCGGCGACCGGCTTCTCCTTCTCGCGCAGCACCAGCCACTCGGCGCGGGCCAGGTACGGGATCACCCGGCCGT
>JBAIXJ010000600.1:0-2496 GCA_037916645.1 Opitutales bacterium
CCCCCGCCCGGTGGCGCGGCAGCTTCCGGGCGGGGGTGTTGAGTATATCAGTCGGGGCAGGCGCAAGGAATGGCGAGCTTGACTACCTTGCTGCGGCTCACCGTTTCAGTGAGATGACCACCCTCTAGCTCCAGATGCTGCTCGAGGGCGCGGACCTCCTTCACCAGAGCGAAGACGTGCGCCAGCAGAGCGGCCCTGTCCTGCACAGCCGAGGCGCTATCGCGGGCCATGTCCCGCAAGACCATCTCTTGCCACTCCTGAGCGGTCAGCAGATGCGGACGCTGGCCGGGCTGCGGGACGTGCGCGTGGACCGGCGCCCCGGGGATGACGGTGGTGTCGCTCATGCGCGCCCCCCTACTGGCTGGGCGGCGCGGGTAGGGTGACCGATGCACCCGGAGGACCGCCACCGGTCTGACCTTGCTGGACGATGCTGAGCTTCGAAACGACGTTAGCTGTGAACCAGCTGCGCATCGTCATGAACCCGCAGTTGTAGGCGCCGCTGCCGCCACCTTGGCTGTTCGACAGTGCCCGCAGCAGCAGCGTCCCGCCCCCGGAGGCATAACCAGACCAGACCCACGGCGGTGCTCCGCTGCAGTCCGCCTGCGCAGAGGTGCCGATGCTGGTGTTGAGCGCCGTGCCGGAGATGGTTGATACGACGTTCCCCGGTGAGCCCCAGCCCGTACACCAGCCGCTGTCGTAATCGACCTTGGCGTAGGCCGTCGCTCCAACGAGGCCCAGACGCGAGGTCGTGGCGGTCGCCGTGATGTCGCTGTAGCCGCTGGTCGAGGATGGCACGACGCTCATGTTCGAGCCCCACGCGAGGGTCGACATGTCCAGCCCGGCGACCTCATAGCAGAATAGACCGACGTGCGTCGTGCCGCCCGTAGTGAAAGTCGCGACTGTCGCGCTCTCGCCCGGGACGATGGCGCGGTACCACGCCGACATGTACTGGCTCTGGGGCGGCCCGGCGCCGCAGCCGACGGATTGGGTCGGGCTGGCGAAGTAGGTCCATGGGATGGCGTTCGTCCACGGGTGGGTGCTGGCGTCACCCGCGGTGCCGTTGTAGCTGACGGCGAACAGCAGCAGGAAGTTGGCTGGGCGTGTTGGTGCGGTGTACTGGCCTATCTTCACCATGCCGAGGCTGGCGTTGACCAGCTTCTGCGTCGAGCCGCTGTACTGAGTCACCTGCATCGCCAGAGAGTCGCCGACGCCGAAGGCGTGCGCGCCGAGAGGCAGGCCGGTCTGGGCGAGGTTGGCGTTGGCCGTACCTGCTCGGTCGGCCGCCTCAGTGACCACGTCGTGGGAGTCGCTGTTGCTCACGAGCAGGCTGACCGCGGCCGGAATACTCGCATTGGCGAAATCGGCGAAGCCGGTCGTCCAATACTTGCCGGAGGCGGCTGCTGCCGTGACGCCCACCGTGCCGTCGTTCTGCAGGCCAAGACCCGTCACCGTATTCCAGTCCGTCGAGCTAAGCCCTACGGTGACTGGGGTCGCATTCGGCACTGAGATGGTCGGCGTCAGGGTCCAGTAGTCCATCCAGTTGGTGCAGTCGCGGGGGTTGCCACCGAAATGCAACTGGGTGGCGCCGGTCCCGTAGTTGCCGACCAGCGTTATCTGCGGCGACGGTTGGGTCGCAGTCACCGGCCAGACCGTGAGGCTGAACGCGTTGTTGGCGTACGTCCACAGGACGTTCCACCACGCCGCGCCGACCTGCGTGTTGGCCGTCATCGTCCCGTAGTTGCCGGTAGCCGACCCGCCCGTGAAGTTGTACAGGTACAGCTGGGTGATGCCCGTGTTGTTGAAGGTCACTTGGCAGGACGCGAACGCCGTCAGGCCCCCGGCGGAGTCCTCGACGGTGAAGGCGAAGTTGGGGCCGTTGACACCGGCCGGGCCGAGGGCCGAGACCTGCACCCGGGTCGCGAGGCTGAAGGCCGTACCGCCAGAGAGGTTGACGGGCACGTAGAAATCGGCGAACTGCGTGGCCCCGGTGCCCGTGATGACTAACTCCGCCGCGTCGACGCTGAAGGCTGTGGTCGTCGCCTGCCCATTGACCCCATAGTAGATGGTCAGGTTCTGGCTGGTCGGACTGATGGGCGCGACGGCATTCGCCACCGCGGTGCTGTAGTTGGTCGAGGCGACCGTCCGCCCGAACGTGTCCTGCACGAGCGGACTCATGAGGAACCGCGCATTTGGCAGCGCACTGGTCCCCGCCGCCGTGTCGTCGGGGACCTTGACGACGTCACTGGTGCCGTACAGCGGGCTCATGGCTGCTGAGGCCACGTGACGTTGGGGTTCGTCGTGGCGGCATACAGGCTCACCTGCTGGATGGGGTTCAGCCCGGGCACCGGCACGTATAGGGACGTGCTCACCCACTCCTGTCCGGTAGCACCCGGCTGGGACCCGCCACCGAACCAGCTGGAGCGGTCGGCCGCGAGGTCGTACGTCCCCGCCTTGTATGAACGAAAATAGGCGAGGTATTGAAGCTCGAAGTTGTGA
>JBAIXJ010000601.1:0-4591 GCA_037916645.1 Opitutales bacterium
CGCTCACCCTGCTGTTCTCCTCCACCTTCGCGGCCATCACGATCGTCTTCGACCGGCAGATCGGTTTTCTCAAGGCGGTGCTGGTGGCGCCGGTGCCGCGGTGGGCGATTGCGGCGGGGCGGATCGGCGCCGGGGCGCTCCAAGCCGTCATCCAGGCGGGTTTGCTGCTGGTGCTGGCGCCGTTCGTCGGCGTGCACCTGGGCTGGCTGAACATGGTTGAGGTCATCGGCGCGATGGCGCTGGCCGCGACGGCGTTCTCCGCCATCGGCGTGGCGGTGGCCTCGCGCTTTTCCTCGCCCGCCGTCTTTCCGGTGATCAGCAACGCCCTCATCCTCCCGATGTATTTTCTGTCGGGCGCGCTCTATCCCCTCACGGTCGCACCGCCGTGGATGAAGGTGGCCGCGCACGCGGATCCGGTCGCCTACGCCGTCGACCTGCTGCGGCACGCGCTCCTCGGCCAGGCGTTCTTCGGCGTGCCGCTGGCGGTCGGGGTGCTGCTGCTCGTGATCGCCGTGCTGCTCTGGGCCGCGGTGCGGGTGTTTGCGCGCGGCGAGGACACCGACTTCCGCATGGGCTCCCGGGCCGGCCTGGTGTTCCAGCCCCGCCGCCGGTAAGGGTACCATGATCGCGCCCATGCCGGCTCGGCTTCCCGCCTTCCACCTGACCTCCGCCCGGCTGGCGACGGACTATTGGATCTATGAGGTGGCGCCCGACGCGCGCACCGAACCAGGCCCCTGGCCGGCCGTGCTGTTTATGGACGGCGACGACCAGTTTCGGTTCGCCGCGGAGGCGTACCGGAACCTGCGGGCGCGCGGCGTGGTCCCGCCGCTCCTGCTCGCGGGCGTGGGCTACGGGGCGAGCTATACCAAGCCGGGCAACCGGCGCCTGCGCGACTACACCCCGACGGCGCTGGCGACCGAGGGGGGCAGCGGAGGGGCGGACGCGTTTCTGGAATTCCTGACCGGCGAACTCTGGCCGGAGCTGGCACGGCGGCATCCGCTGCGCGCAGACGTGCGCGGACTGGGCGGGCATTCGCTCGGTTCGCTGCTTGCGTTGCACGCGCTGTTCCAGCGGCGGCCGTTCTTCAGCCGCATCCTGGCGAGCGCGCCCTCGCTCTTCTGGGACGACCGCGCGCTGCTCTGCGCCGCGGACCGCCTGCAACGCGCCGACACGGCGCTGCCGGCCCGGCTGTTCCTGAGCGTGGGCGAGAACGACACGCCGTCGATGACCGGCGATCTGGAGCTGCTCGAGACGCAGCTGGCCGCGCGGCCGTTTCCACAGCTCGAGGTGATCAGCCGGCGCTTTGCCGACCGCGATCATTACAACGTCCTGCCGGATGCTTTCCGCGAGGGGCTGCAGCGGCTCTTCGTGTGACGGCAGCCGGGAGGGCCGGGGCGCTGGCGGCGCGCCCGCCGGGCGGGTCAGAACGTGTGGGAATAGCCGATCGTGACTACGGCGCGGCCGACGGCAGCGGCGTTCGCCACTTTGGGGGCGGCGCCGGCCTTCAGGTAGTTGCCGGTGCCCCGGGTATACGCGAGGCCCAGCACGACGCGTGACGCCTGGCTCAGGGCGAACGGCGCGGTGACGCCGACATAATAGTAGTCGCCCCAATTCTTGACGCGCGGTTCGGCACCGTCGACGGCGTCGCGGTAGATGAAGGTCCCGACAGCGGCGTTCCAGTCGAGCTCCGTGCCGAGATCCGTCAGGGGAACGGCAAACGCCACGCTGAGTTCGTACGTCGGCCCCTGGCGTGCGAAGTCGTAACAGACCTTGGGCGTGAACCGGAAGCCGCGGACGGTGTAGTTCGCGGCGAGGTTCGGTTCGAAGCGCGATTTGTAGAAGCCGCGGCCCGGGTCGGCGCGCGGGAAGGTGTACCAGGTGAATCCCGGCGCGACATTGAAGGTGTCGGTGAAGGCAAGGGTGTAGGAACCGTAGGGGTCGAGTTCCGGATCCGACTGGCCGGGAACCCGGTCGGCCAGGGGAAAACTGCCCCAGAGTCCCAGCGTCAGGCTCCCGGCCGTGGCCTCGACCGCGGGCTGGAACGCCGGTCCCCCCAGACGTTCGCCGCGAAACATGTACTGCGACACGACCACCGGGGCGGCGGAAACCAAGATCTCGTCAGCCGCCGCCGCGGACGCCGCGAGGCCCGCGGACGCCAGCAGGCCGGCCAGGATACAGGCGACGGGAGTCCGGTTCATTCCGGGTAGGGGTCTACCGGAACAAAAACCGAGCGGCACGCCGAAAAGCGCGCCGCTCTTGGTGGCGATTCCGGTCTCCCGCCCGGAGGCTCAGTAGGTCAGCAGGACGTCGACGCCGAAGGTCAGCTGGTTCTTGTGGGCGGAGTCCCGGAACGGGGTGGTGTTGTCGTTCAGGGCCTCATCGTAGCGCACCTCGGGACGGACGACGATGCCCTTCATCGGCGACTCGACCTTGGGCGCCTTGAGGTTGAGCCCGAGCGTGATCGCGCCGTAGGTCGTGGCGCCGCCGCCGACCGTGCGGGCATTGAGGTTGGGATAACCCGTGAGCAGGTTCATCGCGTCGTCGTTCGCGGCGATCTGCGCAACGAAGAATCCCTGCGAATCGCGCCACACCTCACCGCGCAGGGCCCAGCTGACGGTGTCGCTGACCGTTTGCTGGTAATAGATCGCCGCACCCTGGCCGCTGGCATGGGCCGCGTCGTCCTTGGCGTAGTTGAGGTCGAAGATCAGACTTTTCTTGTCCGAAATGGTATAGGTGAAGGTGAGGTCGTTGAGATACCGTAGGGCCTTGTTGTTATGGGGGGTCTCCGGGCCGATGTGGGTGGTCAGGGTACCGGTCACCTTTCCGCCGAACAGCTTGTTGAAGCCGATGCCGCCGTGGAAGGAGACTGCGCCGTTGTTATCCGTCAGGGCGGGACCGACCCCACGGGTGATGCCGCCATAGACGTCGAAAGTGTCGGACGCGTGGAGGACCGCCAGCACGCCGGTGTGGGTCAGCGGGATGCCGAAATTGAATAGGTAGGTGTGCGAGTAGAAGATGTTGCTCCGCGGATCAATGGTCTCCGCACCCTCCAGGGTGACGAATTTGCCAACCTTCACGTCCAGCCCCCCGCTGCCGACATTGGGAACGTGGAAGTTGACCCACAGCTCCGGGATGTCCGGCTGGTTGCGCATGATCGACGTGTTGTCCAGCAGTCCGAGCCCGTGAATGAAGCGGGCATCGCTGCCGTAGAGAAACTGGGCCTTGAAGCCCCAGTCGGGTTTGGAGGCGTCCGACCCGAAATCACGCTCGGCGGTGACCACGAGTTGGTTCAGGAGGACTTCATCGGCGGCGTTGTCGAACAGGCGGCCGAAATTCTGCCGGTCGGCGGGCCGGCTGCCGTTCATCGTGATGCCGGTGTCGACCCAGCCATAGAAATTGTAGGTGGCCGGCGTTGGCGCCGCCGGCGCAGGGGCGGCGGGGGCCGCGGCTGGCGCGGGCGCGGCCGGGGTGGCGGTGGTGGAGGCCGTCTGGGCGTGGAGACCGCAGGCCAATAGGCCGAGGCCGGCGGCCACGGCGAAGCTCGTGCGCGGGAGTTTTCTCATAGGGAGGGCGGCTTGGTGTTGATACGAGGGTTCGTGCGTTCCCCGGAGGGATGCATCCACCCGGTTCGCCCGCGGCTTGCAGCAGCGCACCTGCCAACGCCCAGACTATGAAAACAATTCATCCGGCGACCGTGAAGACGGGTGCGGTCGCGTTGATCCGGGCCTGGGCCGGCAAGACCACATCGACGCCGGCCTGCAGGCCGATGCGTCGTCGGAGCGGGGGCGGCCTCAGCGGACCTTCGCGTAGATCAGGCAGTCGCGCGGCGCCGGTCCGATGGTGGGGCAGACGTGCCACCGGCGCAGCATGCCTTCGCGCACGAGGCCGGCCTTCTCCATCACCCGCGCGGAGGCGAGGTTCTCCACGTCGCAGAACGCCCAGATCCGGAAGAGCGCGGGCTGGGCCAGCGCCCAGGCCGCCACATACCGCAGGGCCTCGGTCATGAGCCCCTGGCCCCAATGCGCCCGGCCCAGGACATAGCCGACCACCGCGCCGTGCATGTCGAAGCCGACGCCGATGGAGCCGATGGGCACATCCGTTCCCCGGAGGCAAAGCATCCAGGCGTAGTGGCCCCCGGCGCCGGTTTCCCAGGTGCGGATGGCCCCGCGCAGGAAGTCCTCGAGGGGTTCCACCTCGGTGTAGTACCGCCAGGCGAGATAGCGCGTCGCCTCCGGATCGCCGGCGTAGGCCGCAAGAACCGCCGGCGCATCCTCCAGCCGCGGCGGGCGGGCCACCAGGCGTTCAGTCGCGAAATTCTGCGGCGGGCGCGGCATCGATCAGGGGGTGTCGAGGCGATCGTGCAGCGTCTGCGCCCAGTCGACAATCCTCGCGCGCTGCGCCGCCGTCAGCCGCGCCGGGGGATGCATCCAGGTGTAGCTCCAGAGAGGCATGTCGCCCTCGTCCACGTCGTTGGCGATGCCGTCGAGCTTCCGCGCCGCCTGTTTGGGTCCGTAGGTTCCGAACCGCGAGAAGTTGAGATGGCTCCTGCCCTCGTTCACGTGGTGCGCGAGCCACCAGCCGACGGGCTGGA
>JBAIXJ010000602.1:0-5847 GCA_037916645.1 Opitutales bacterium
GGATCCCCGGTGAACTCCGCGAAGCGCCCGGAATACAGGCAACCGCGAAAACCGCCGCGTCCGTCCCAAAATTGATTGGTGAACGGCGCAGGCCCCAAGGGCGTGATCCAAACCCAGCCGGCAACCCGTTCGAGCAGGTCCTTGTTCCCGGGCAGGGCGCGGGAAATCCAGACCGTCTCCGGCGTCCGGCTATGTCTCCCCGGGAAAAGTTGGTCCAGAATGGCGTTGGGGCTGCCCTCCAGGAACGGATTCACCTTGAATCGTACTTTTCCGGCTTTGAAGCCTTCGGCCAGGATTCGGGTGATCGATTGCTCCCGCCCCGTGCTGCCGGACGACGAGGCCGGGAGAGGAGGCCCGAATTTGACGTCTGCGATCGGGGAAAGGCGGGGACCTGACATAGCGACACCCTGCTATATGGGCCCGGCCCCGGAGGGTCAATAGTCCCGACCTTCAACAACCGGCCCCTGGAGTGGCCCGATGTTGGTGCGGTGTTCGGTGAGGCCGGTGGTGGCTTCGACCTTGCTGAGCTTCCGGGGCTGGCGGCCCGTCGCCGGCCGACCCCAGGAGATCCGCTTTTCGTCGTCGACCGCGAAGGGTGGCCCGCGGTTGACGCTTTGCGCCGGCCGCGCCCGTCGGAGTCGGCCATGGGCGGATTCCCGTTTTGCGATTGTGCGTGGTCCCTTTTTGGATCACCAGATCCGTGCGGTCTCCGATCAATCATGAGAACCTGTCTCCTGCTTGCCGTTTCCCTGACCTCAGGCCTGTTTCCAGGCGCCGTCCAGGCGGCGAAGCCGCCCGTGATCCCGCTCTGGCCGGGCGGCGCTCCCGGTTCGGAGGCGCGGCGGAATGAGCCGGAATTGGCGCGCGACTACTGGGTGAAGAACATCCACAACCCGTCGCTGACGGTGTTCCTTCCGGAACCGGGGCGGGCGTCCGGCACGGCGGTGGTGATCTGCCCGGGGGGCGGTCATCGCGAGCTGGTCTTTCGGGCCGAGGGCATCGAGCCGGCGCAGTATCTCGCCCGGCTGGGCGTGGCGGCGTTCGCGCTGAAATACCGGCTCGCGAGGGAGGAGGGATCGCCCTACACCGTCGAGCGGGATGAGGTCGCCGACGTACGGCGCGCCATGCGGCTCGTGCGCAGCCGAGCGAAGGAGTGGGGCCTCAACCCCGACCGAATCGGCCTCATGGGCTGGTCGGCGGGCGGCGAGCTCGCCGCCTATGTCTCCTACGGAAACGGGGCCGGCGATCCGCGGGCCGCCGATCCTGTCGACCGGGTCAGCGCGCACCCGGATTTCCAGATTGTCATCTACCCGGGCCCCGCGGGCGTTCCCGAACACCTGCCTCCGGACTCGCCGCCGGCGTTCTTCCTCGCCGCGAACGATGACACGGTGCCCGCCGCAACCATCGCGGCGCTCATGGAAAAGTATCGCGCCGCCGGAATCCCGGCGGAGATCCATCTCTTCGCGCAGGGCCACCACGCCTTCAACATGGGAAACCGCTCGGACCTGGTGACGATCCGCACCTGGCCCCAGCGGCTGGCCGACTGGCTCGCCGACAGCGGGCTGCTCAAGCCGGGCGCGCCGACCGGACACTGACGGCGCGCGCGCCGTCCTAGGCCGGCGCGGCGAAGGCCGCCTTCGGCAGCATCGCCCCGAGTTCCACCGGGTGGGGATGCTTGCGCTTCACTTTGAACAGGCGCGCCCGCCGCCGCAGCATCCGGTCGAGCTTGTCCACCAGCAGGTCGACGGATTTGT
Source organism: Opitutales bacterium (assembly GCA_037916645.1). Classification (GTDB taxonomy): domain Bacteria; phylum Verrucomicrobiota; class Verrucomicrobiia; order Opitutales; family Opitutaceae; genus Fen-1467. Next base: position 1,755 of record JBAIXJ010000602.1, read on the forward strand.
GACACTCGTCCGAGGCCACGCTGCAGTTCAGGTCGGGACCGTGAATGGTGATGTGGCCCTTGGCAATGAACGGCCGCGTCACGTCGTTCTTGCCGTCAAACTCCAGTTCCACCCGGATTCGATCGATGCGCTCCTCGTGGCGAAACAGCCGGCCGATTTTCTCCGTCACGTAGAATTTGAGCGACGGGGTCAGCTCGAGGTGAATGCCAGAGACGATCAATTCATGACTGCGGGGGGAACGGTTCATGATTGTGGTTCCTTTCGGGTTGAGTGAGAAAGGCCGGCGAGACACGCGGAATTCCTCCATGCCGTCCCGCCCGAAATTCCCTTTCTCCGCCTCCGTGGTGGCCACGGAGGGATCTTCCAAACGAGCAAAATCGTTCATCGGATCTGGGGGGAATCTGCATCCGATCGGGCCTTTTTTCAATACAACTCGGTCCGTTCCGGCGCCGACTTTAGGGGAGCTTAAGCCCGCGTCGCCGGCGGGCGGCGGGCGGCCCCGCGGGACCCTCCGTGCGGTCGCGCCGCAAGTATTAGGTTTCATCGCCCGCCAGCGTGCGACCAGCGGCGGGCCGGCCATCCCCCGCCGTGACTGACGCGCCCCGACTCACGCCGCCGCTGATCGACCCGCAGGATTTCCCGCGCTGGATCCTGCACGAGGACGAGCGCGTGCTGGTCGTCGACAAGCCGGGTGACATCGTCTGCCACCCCTCGAAGAACGGCCCCTGGTCCAGCCTCGTCGGCGCGACGCGCGCCTACCTCGGCTGTCCGACCGCCCATCTGGTTTTCCGGCTGGACCGCGAAACCAGCGGCGTGGTGGTGCTGGCGAAGGACGCGCGCACCGCGAGCCGGCTGCAGCGCGCGATGCAGCGCCGGCTCGTGCACAAGGTGTACCTGGCCATCCTCGAGGGCGAGCTGGCCGCGCCCGTCACGGTGGACCAGGCGCTCGGTCCGGATCTGAACAGCTGCGTCAGCGTGCGGTCGACCGTGGTGCCGGCGGATTCGCCCGGGGCGCAGAGTGCGGTGACCCATTTCGAGCCGCTGGCGGCGGCCGGCGGCTTCACGTTCGCGCGGGTGCGGCCGGAGACCGGCCGCAAACACCAGATTCGCGCGCACGCCCTGTGGCTGCATCACCCGCTCGTCGGGGACAAGCTGTACGGCCCCGATCAGCGGCTGTACCTGGAGTTCGCCCAGCACGGCTGGACGGCGCGGCATGCCGCGCTCCTGCCCCTGGGCCGCCAGGCCCTGCACTGCGCCGTCGTCGACCTCACCGCCGCGGGCGAACCCCGCGAATTCCGGGCGCCCCTGCCGGCGGACCTGCGGGCCTTCGTCCGCGAGCGGATGGGCATCGACCCTGCCTTGCTGAGCCCCAGTGTGTAGGTCGGGCTTGATGCCCGACAAGGAATACGTCGGGCGTTCCACCTTCGCCAACCCGTCCGGCGGGCCACGCGGAGGCGAGTAGGCGGCTGCGGCGGACAGGAAAGCCCGACCTACACAGGCAGCCTTCGCGCACGGGAGGCCGCCCGGTCTTGAGCGCGGCCGTGGGCCCGGCTACCGGGCGATCAGCTTCAGGAACTCGTCGTTCGTCTTGGTTTTCGACAGGCGGCCGATCATCGTCTCGGCGGCCTCCTCGATCTTGAGCGGCACGAGCGCGCGGCGGAAGAAATGGATGCCCTCGAGCCGCTTGGCCTCGATCAGGAGCTCCTCCTTGCGGGTGCCGGAGGAGTTGATGTTGATCGCGGGCCAGATGCGCATCTCCGCGCACTTGCGGTCGAGCACCATCTCCATGTTGCCGGTGCCCTTGAACTCCTGGAAGATCACGTCGTCCATCCGGCTGCCGGTCTCGACGAGGATCGAGGCGAGGATGGTGAGCGAGCCGGCCTCCTCGGTGTTGCGGGCGGCGGCGAAGAGCTGGCGGGGCTTCTCCAGCGCGCGCACGTCGAGGCCGCCGGAGCCCGTGCGGCCGGAATTGCGCTGGGTGTTGTGCGCGCGGGCGAGCCGCGTGAGCGAGTCGAGCAGGAGCACCACGTCGCGGCCCGCCTCGACCAGGCGCTTGGCCCGCTCGATGCAGAGGTCGGCGATCCGCAGATGGTTCTCCACGTTCTCGTCGTTGGAGGACGCCCAGACCTCGGCCGGCACGCTGCGCTTGAAATCGGTGACCTCCTCGGGGCGCTCATCGACGAGCAGGATCATCACGTGGCACTCGGAATGGTTCTCGAGCACGCCGAGCGCGATGTCGCGGAGCAGGGTGGTCTTGCCGGCGCGCGGCGGGGACACGATCAGGCCGCGCGTGCCCTTGCCCACGGGGCAGAAGAGGTCCATCGCGCGCGTGGTGAGGCGGTGGTCCTTCATCTCCAGCTTCAGCTGCTCGTTGGGCGTGATGGTGGTGAGCTGGGTGAAATCGGGGAGGCGGCGGCGCGCATCGACGTCGAGGCCGTCGACCTTTTCGATGAAGCGGACCTTGGGATTGGGGAAGCGCTCGTCCGGGGTGGCCGTGGCCGTGATGACGCTGCCCTGCTTGAGCTTGAAGCGGCGGATCAATTCCCGCGGCACAAAGGGGTCGGTCGGCCGGCGTTTGCCGTTGCGGGTGACATCGAGCAGGGTGCCGGCCTTGTTGCTGTCGAGGTCGAGTATTCCTTCGACCCGGAGCACGTGCTCGGGAGGGGCGCCGGAGGGAGCGGGCGCCGCCGGGGCTGCCGCCTGGGGCGGCGTGGCGTTGTTTTCCATACAGTTAGGTTCCGAAAAAAACCTCCGGACACTTGAGACCAAGCAAACCTTGGGTTGCGTAAGGAACCTTTACTCAAGGCCCCAACCTTCAACTCAGGTTACTTGTGACCGATTCAACGATTACCTCAGTTTCTCGTGAGAGCAGGGTGTTCAAGCCCTCGGCCGAGTTCAAAGGCCAAGCAAACCTTGGAGGTTTCGCCACTTACCGTAGGCTCTATGCCGAGTCTGTCAACGCTCCAGAGAAATTCTGGGGGCGTCAGGCCAAGGAAAACCTGCATTGGCGCAAGCCGTTCAAGAAAGTGCTCGATTGGAAGCTGCCGCATAGCAAGTGGTTCGTGGGCGGTTACTTAAACATGGCGGAGAATTGCCTCGACCGGCACCTTGGGACCCACCGGGAGAACAAGGCTGCAATCGTGTTCGAGGGTGAGCCGGGCGACGTTCGCACCCTGACGTACCGGCAGCTCCATCGCGAGGTGTGCCGGTTCGCCAATGTTCTCGAGTCGCTGGGCCTGAAAAAGGGCGATCGCGTCGCCATCTACATGCCCATGGTGCCCGAGGCGGCGGTGGCGATGCTGGCCTGCGCGCGCATCGGGGTGGTGCACACGGTGATCTTCGGCGGATTCAGTTCGGAGGCGATCAAGGACCGCGTGAACGACTGCCAGGCCAAGGCGATCATCACGGCCGACGGCGGCTGGCGCCGCGGGCGCATCATCGAGCTGAAGGCGAGCGTGGATCGCGCCCTGCCCAACACGCCGAGCGTGCGGCACGTCGTCGTGCTCAAGCGCTGCGGCAACGAGGTGGCGATGTCCGAGGGCCGCGACCTGTGGTGGCACGACCTGATGGCCCGGGCCTCGGATGAGCACCGGGCGCCCGCCCTCCCGTCGGAGAATCCGCTGTTCATCCTCTATACCAGCGGCTCCACCGGCAAACCCAAGGGTGTCCTGCACACCACCGCGGGATACCTGCTCGGCGTCACGCTCACCACCCGCTACGTCTTCGACATCAAGGACACCGATGTCTACTGGTGCACGGCTGACATCGGCTGGGTCACCGGTCACAGCTACGTCGTCTACGGTCCGCTCTCCCTGGGGGCGACGGTGATGATGTACGAGGGCGCGCCCAACCATCCCGGCCCGGACCGGTTCTGGGACCTCATCGACCGCCACGGAGTCACGGTCTTCTACACCGCGCCGACGGCGATCCGCGCCTTCATGCGCTGGGGCGATGAGCACGTGAAGAAGCACCACCTGCGATCGCTGCGACTGCTCGGATCGGTCGGCGAGCCGATCAATCCCGAGGCGTGGATGTGGTACTACACCCTGATCGGCCGGAAGCGCTGCCCGATCGTCGACACGTGGTGGCAGAC
>JBAIXJ010000603.1:0-1725 GCA_037916645.1 Opitutales bacterium
TGAGGATGCCGATCGAGGCGAGGTACTGGAAATGGTCCGCGACAAACGAATAGATGAAGGGAAAGACGTTGATGAAGCCGAGCGCGGGAAAGAGCGTGCCGCCGAAGAACAGCACGGCGGCGAGCGCTGCCGTCGCGCCGCGGTTCAGGGGCGGGCGCCGCCGCGCCCACCCCAGGACCGCCACCAGGGCCAGCGCCCCGAGCGGGACCAGCCACTGCCACGCCTGGGCCGCATCGACGGTCCAGCGCGGATAGATGAAGATCAGGTCGGCCGGCCAGAGGAGCTTGCCCAGGTAGAACCAGAATACCCGCCCGGCGAGCAGGAACCGCTGGACGGCGGTCAGCGAGAAATCCGCGCCATCCGCGCCGATGCGCACCCGTTCGAACCACGAGGTGAGCCAGCCGGCGGCGGCGGCGGCGGCGAACCAGGGCAGCAACGGCAGCACGTCGCGCCGTTCGAGGCGGCCGCGCCGCCACCAGAAGATCACGAGCACGGCGGCGGGCAGGGTCGCCGTGACGGTCTTGGTGCACAGGGCGAGTAGAAACAGGATCGTGGCGAGGGCGTACGTCGCGCCGCGGCGTTGCCCGTCAAACCGCAGGTAGGCCAGGACGGCGCAGAGATACAGGACAGTCGAGAGGGTGTTCTTCTGCTCCGCAATCCACGCGACCGATTCGACGGTCACCGGATGGAGGGCGAAGAGCAACGCGGCGAAAAAAGCGCCCGGCACCGCCAGGCGGCGCAGCACGGTCCAGAGCAGGCACGCCGCGGTGGCGTGCCAGAGGATGTTGATCAGGTGATAGCCGAGCGCGGACTCGCCCCACAGGAGGTGTTCCACCCAGAACGCCGTGTGCAGAAACGGGTAGTACTGCTGGGTGGCGCCGATCTCGAACCAGATGCGGGCCAGGCCGGACAGCGACTGCAGATCCTGCCGCGTGACATGCCCGCTGTCGTCCCAGATGAAGCCGGCGTGCAGGGCCGGATAGTAGGCCGTCAGGGTCGCGACGAAGATCAGCCCGCACATCACCGGTGCCGTCCACGCCGGCGCTCCGCCGGGGCGCGGAGACGGAGGCGCGGAGAGGTCGCTGGGAGCCCGGGGCATGGCGCAATGTCCTAAAAACCCGGTGGGAGCCGGGCGACACTAATCCACTCGCGCGCCAATGGTGGGCCGGGCGCGGCCTATGGCGGGGCGCCACGCAGCAGCGCCAGCGCCTCCCGGGCCGCCGGGAAATCGGGCCGGATCTTCAAGGCCGCCTCCAGCTGGGCCGCGGCGTCCGCGTGGCGTTCCGGCGAGGCGGACCAAGCGACCCCCAGGGCGTAATGCGCCTCCGCCAGCTGCGGGTTGAGGCGGATCGCCGCCTCCAGATGGGCGATCCCCTCCGGCGATCGATCGGGGAATTGGAGGAGCGCGATGCCCAGATCGTTGTGGGCGTCGGCCAGGTTGGGGTCGAGGCGCAGCGCCGCTTCATACTGGGCAATCGCTTCCGGCAGGCGCCCGGGCTCGCGCAGCAGGACTCTTCCAAGATCACAGTGCGCCTTCGCGGAGCGGGCGTCGAGGCGGACGGCGGCCTCCAGGTGCGCGATCGCCTCGGGCATCCTTCCCGGCACGAGCGCCAGGGCGTTGCCCAGATCGTCGTGCGCCTTCGCAGACCGGGGATCAAGGCGCAGCGCCGCCTCCAAATGCTCGAGGCCCTCCGGCAATCGTCCGGGCGTGTTGACGAGGAGGGC
>JBAIXJ010000604.1:0-24037 GCA_037916645.1 Opitutales bacterium
GGCGAGGAGATGCGCCAGTCGGTGCGGATCATCAAGCAGGTGATCAAGAGCTTTCCGGGCGGCGACTGGTTTGCAAAGGACGCGCGCAAGATCTTCGCGCCGCCCAAGGACAAGATTCTCACGAGCATGGAGGAGCTCATCCAGAACTTCATGCTCGTCACCGAGGGGCCGCAGATGCCCGCGGGCGAGGTCTATTTCGAGGCCGAAAACCCGAAGGGCGCGCTCGGCTTTTTCGTGGTCTCCAAGGGCGGCGGCGTGCCGTGGCGCCTGAAGATCCGCAGCCCCTCGTTCTGCAATCTCAGCATTCTGCCCAAGGTCTGTGTCGGCGCGATGATCGCCGACATCGTGTCGATCCTGGGTTCGTTCGATTTCGTGATGGGGGAATGTGACCGCTGAGACCGGATGAATCTCAAACCCGAAACCGTGCAGAGGATTGACGAGGTGATCACGCATTACCCGGTGAAACGGAGTGCCGCCCTGCCGCTGTTGCACCTTGTCCAGGAGGACCAGGGTTTCATCTCATCCGCCGCGGTCGAGTGGATCGCGCAGAAACTGGAGCTGCAGCCGATCAACATCTACGAGCTCGTCACCTTTTATCCGATGTTCCGGCAGCAGCCGATCGGACGGCGCCACATCAAGGTCTGCCGGACGCTCTCCTGCGCCCTGCTCGGCAGCCACCGGGTCTGCGCGGAGTTCCAGCAGCAATTCGGCTGCCGCCCCGGCGAAACGTCGGCCGATGGCGAAGTCACGCTGGAGTTCGTCGAATGCCTGGCCAGCTGCGGGTCCGGTCCGGTGGTGGCGATCGACGAGGAGTTGTATGAGCATGTCGACGTCGCCCGGGCCGGCGGGCTCGCCGCCCAACTCAAACAACACACCGCGGCCCGCCCCCCGGCCTGAACCCGCCGTCCCATGAAACCGGCCTCCACGCCCGACCTCCTTTTCACCTACGGCACCCTCCGCCGCGCGGCCGGCCACGCGGCGCACCGTCTGCTGGCCGACAGCGCGGAGATTGTCGGGCCCGGCTTCGTCCGCGGACGCCTTTACCAGGGGGGCGATTTCCCCGTGCTCGTGACGGATCCGAAGGGCGTGGAGGTGACGGGCGAGGTCTATCGGATCTTTGACCCCCAGAGCGTTTTCGTCCGGCTCGACCAGTACGAGGGGTTTGACCCGGCATCGCCGGATACGAGCGAATTTCGCCGGGACCTCGTGCAGGTCACCCTGGGCGACCGGCGCACGGTCAGCGCGTGGGCCTATCTCTACCAGCGGCCCCTGTTCGACCTCCAACCCATTCCGCACGGCGATTACGCCCGTTTCCTCCGCGAGCGTTCCGGACCCGCCCGTCCGTGAGCCCGGGTTGACCTGCCTCCCGTTGTCCCATGCCACATCCCGCCGAACGCCGCCTCATCTTCCGGCACATCGACGAGCCCGGCTACACCCCGGACCTCGCGTGCTATCTGCGGCACGGCGGTTACGAGGTGCTGAAGAAGTCGGTGGCGCGCAAGCCCGCCGAACTCGTCGACGAAGTGAAGAAATCCGGGCTGCGGGGCCGCGGCGGCGCGGGCTTCCCCTGCGGGGTGAAGTGGACGCTCGTCGATCGCAAGAGCGGCAAGCCGGTGTACCTGATCGTCAACGCCGACGAGTCCGAGCCGGGGACGTTCAAGGACCGCTACATCATTCACCAGGATCCGCACCAGCTGATCGAGGGCATCATGATCACCTGCTGGGCCAACCAGGTGAAGCAGGCGTACATCTACATCCGCGGCGAATTCCCGCGCGGCGCCCGGATCCTTGAGCAGGCCATCGCCGAGGCGCGGGCGCAACGTTTCGTCGGTCCGGATGTTCTCGGCACCGGCTACGGCTGCGAGATCTTCGTCCACCGGGGGGCGGGTGCCTACATCTGCGGCGAGGAGACCGGCCTCATCGAATCGCTGGAGGGCAAGCGGCCCTACCCGCGCATCAAGCCGCCGTACTTCCCGGCGGTGCTCGGGCTGTACCAGTGCCCGACGATCGTGAACAACGTCGAGACGCTCTGCAACGTGCGGCATATCGCCGAAATCGGCGGCGAGGCGTTCGCGCGGATGGGCACGCCCAACAACACCGGCACCCGTCTGCTCTGCGTGAGCGGCCATGTGCAGCGGCCCGGGTACTACGAGCTCGAGTGCGGCAAGGTGACGATGGGCCAGTTGCTCCACGACATCTGCGGCGGGCCGCGACCCGGCCGGACCTTCAAGGCGGTGATTCCCGGCGGCTCCTCGGCCAAGATCCTCCGGTTCGGCGAGCGGTTCAAGGTCCGGCAGCGCGACGGCTCGACGGTGGAGTGGGGGGTGGAGGATATCCCGATGGATTTTGACTCGCTGGCGGCCTGCGGCTCGATGGGCGGCTCGGGCGGGGTGATCGTGATGGATGACTCGGTCGACATGGTGGCCGCGCTGGCGAACATCAACGCCTTCTACGCCCACGAGAGCTGCGGCCAGTGCACGCCCTGCCGCGAGGGGTCGCTCTGGATGAAGAAGATCAGCGCCCGCATGGTGCACGGCGAAGCCCGGGCGCAGGACGGCGATCTGCTCAAGAGCGTGGCGGATCAGATCGCCGGCCGGACCATCTGCCCGTTCGGCGAGGCGTGCGCCTGGCCCACCCAGAGTTTTGTTCTCAAGTTCGGCGACGAATTCAAAGGCTATGCGGAGGCCAGGAAGAACCGGCCGGCCGACGCCGTCGCCCTCGTCTAGCTGTCCCCCATGATCGCTCCGCCCAAACCCGAGCTCATCACCGTCAACATCGACGGCCGGGAGATCGCCGTGCCGAAGGGCACGAACATGATCGAGGCGGCGCGGCAGCTGGGCATCGAGATCCCGCATTTCTGCTACCACCCGAAACTCACCGTGGCGGGCAACTGCCGCATGTGCCTCGTCGAGATGGGCATGCCGGCGGTGGATCCGGCCACCAAGCAGCCGACGATGGATCCGGCGACGGGGAAGCAGAAGATCAACTGGGTGCCGAAGCCGACGATCGCCTGCTTCACCAACGCCGCGCCGGGGCTGCACATCCGCACGACCACGCCGCTGGTGCGGGACTGCCGCGAGGGCGTGATGGAGTTCCTCTTGATCAATCATCCGCTCGACTGCCCGATCTGCGACCAGGCGGGCGAGTGCAAGCTGCAGGAGCAGGCCACGGGCTACGGGCGCGGATATTCGCGGTTCATCGAGCGGAAAAACGTGAAGCCCAAGCGCACCGCGCTCGGCCCGCGCGTGATGCTCGACGACGAGCGCTGCATCCTGTGTTCGCGCTGCGTCCGGTTCTGCAAGGAGATCGCGGGCGACGATGTGCTCGGCTTTGTCGACCGCGGCAGTTACAGCACGCTCACCTGCTATCCGGGCCGGAAGCTCGAGAACAACTACTCACTCAATACGGTGGACATCTGCCCGGTGGGGGCCCTGACGAGCACGGACTTCCGCTTCAAGATGCGTGTCTGGTTCCTCAAGACCACGGCGAGCATCTGCCCGGAGTCGTCCGTCGGCGTGAACACCGAGGTGTGGAGCCGGGAGGGCGTCATCTACCGCATCACGCCGCGGCGCAACGACGAGGTGAATGACACGTGGATGGCCGACAGCGGGCGGGTGCTCTACAAGCAGGTGGCCGCCCCGGACCGCCTGGTGCGGGCCACGGTCGGGGGCGCCGCTTCCCCGCAGGACGAGGCGGTTGCCCGGGCGGGCGAGTTGCTGAAGCGTGGCGGCGTGGCCGTCGTGGGTTCGGGCCGAAGCTCGGTGGAGGAGCAATTCCTCACCCGCAAGCTGGCGGAGACCCTCAAGGCGCCGGCCTGGCTGGTGAGCCGGGTGAGCGAGGGCGACGGCTTGCTGATCGCGGCGGATCGCAATCCCAATGTCCGCGGCGCGCTGGTCACCGGCCTCATCACGACGCTGCCGGGTCCGCAGCTGGCCGAACTTGCGGCGCAGATCGACGCCGGGAAGTTGACCACCGTCCTCAGCGTGGGCGAGGATCTGGCGGCGGCCGGACTGACCGCGGCGCAGCTCGCACGGGTGAACGTCGTCTACCTCGGCACGCACGCCAATGCGACGAGCGCGGCGGCGAAAGTCGCGATTCCCACGCTGACCGTCTTCGAGAAGAGCGGCACCTTCATCAACCAGCAGTTCCGCCTCCAGAAGTTTGCGCCGGCCGTCCCGGGCCCGCGGGGGGTGGCGGACGATCTGGCCACCCTCACGCGGCTCCTGGCGGCAGCCGGGGGTCCGGCCCTGGCGGCGGACATCGACGCCCTTTGGGCGGTGATGGCCGGCGAGATCCGGCACCTGGCGGCCGTCACGTATGCGAACGTGCCGCCCACCGGCCTGCTGCTCGATCCGACCGACTTCGCCCGTTTGCCATTTGCGGAGGGCGCCGCGCTGCACTACAAGCCGGGACCCGTGGAACCCGCCGCCGCGCCATGATCGACTTCGTCGCCCATCTGCATCCGATCGTGCTCGGCCTGCTCAAGGGCCTGGCGGTGATCATCGTGATCTTCCCGATCGCGGGCGCGTGCTCGATGGCGGAGCGCAAGGTGTCGGCGTGGATCCAGGACCGGCACGGGCCGAACCGCGCCATCCCGTTCTGGTTCGCGTGGGTGCCGGTGCTCGGGCCGTTCCTCCAGCGGCTGGGCGCGTTTCATCTGCTGGCCGACGGCTTGAAGTTTCTCTTCAAGGAGGAGCCGCTGCCCGGCCACGTGAACAAGCTCTATTTCACGCTGGCGCCGGCGATCGCCCTCATCCCCGCGTTCACGACGGTCACCGTCGTGCCGTTCGGGGCGTATCTCGACGCGGCCGGCCAGCTCGTGCCGCTGGTTCTCGCCAATGTGGACGTTGGCATCCTGGCGGTGTTCGCCGTGGCGTCGCTCGGCATCTATTCGATGATTCTGGCGGGCTGGGCCTCGAATTCGAAATACCCGTTCCTCGGCGGGGTGCGGGCGTCGGCCCAGCTCATCTCCTACGAGCTGGCCCTGACGATTTCGGTGCTGCCCGTGTTCCTGTGGATCAACGCGCCGGGCGGCGAGGGCACGCTGAGCCTGGCGCACGCGGTGGCGTTTCAATCCCAGCACGGCTTCTGGGGCGGCATGTGGTTCATCTTCCTCATGCCGGTGTCCGCGCTCATCTTCTTCATCGCGTTGTTTGCCGAAACGAACCGCCTGCCGTTCGACATGATTGAGTCGGAGGCTGATCTCGTCGGCGGCTTCCACACGGAATATGGCGCCTTCAAGTGGTCCCTCTTCTTCGTCGCCGAGTACTCGCATATGATCGTGGGGTCCGGGGTGTTCATCCTGCTGTTCCTCGGCGGCTGGAACCCCCTGCCGTGGGTGCCGCTCTCCGCGGTCGCCGCCAAGCTCGGCTTCGCGGGGCACCCGGTCATCTTCGGGGCGGTCTCGATCGCGATCTTCATCGCCAAGATCCTGTGCTGCATCTTCCTGTTCATGTGGGTGCGCTGGACCGTGCCGCGGTTCCGCTATGACCAGGTGATGCGGATCGGGTGGCGCGGCCTGCTGCCGCTTTCCCTCGTCAACCTCGTGGCCTACGCGCTGGTGATCGCGTGGCTGCAACCCACCCACTGAGGTCAACGCCATGGCCGTCATCCAGGTCCAACGCAAGCCCCTCACCCTCGCCGAGCGCCTCTACCTGCCGCCGGTGGTCAGCGGCATGATGACGACGGTCAAGCACCTCTTCTCGCGCAAGGTGACCCTCGAGTACCCGGAGCAGCGGCCGGAGATTCCGCCGGGCTACCGGGGTGTGCCCACGCTCGTCAAGGACCCGAACGGGCGCGAGAAGTGCGTCTCCTGCCAGCTGTGTGAATTCGTCTGCCCGCCCAAGGCCATCCGCATCCTGCCGGCGGAAATCCCGGCGGCTTCGGCGCAGGCCCACGTGGAGAAGGCCCCGCGGGAATTCGAGATCAACATGCTGCGGTGCATCTACTGCGGCCTTTGCCAGGAGGTGTGCCCGGAGGAGGCCATCTGGCTGCAGAACATCTATTCGCTCGCCGGGTACAGCCGCGACGAGCTGGTCTTCGCCAAGGACAAGCTGTACGAGCTGGGCGGCACGCTGCCCGACTCGCACTACAAATGGGACAAAAAGAAGGACGCCGCCGAACATGGCAACCGCGACCACTGACGATGTGACGCGTACCCTCCGCATCTTCCCAACCTCCGCTTCAACCGACCTCCTCATCCCCCGGCGTTCTCATGGGTGATTTCCTCTTCTATCTGTTTGCCGCGCTGACCGTCATGGCCGCCGCCGGGGTGGTCCTGAATCGGAATGTCGTGAACGCCGCGATGTGCCTGCTGCTGAGTTTCGTCGGCATGGCGGCGCTGTTCGTCCTGCTCGAGGCCTACTTCCTCGCCCTGTTGCAGGTGCTGGTCTACGCGGGCGCGGTGGTCGTGCTGTTTCTCTTCATCATCATGCTGTTTGACGTGCAGGGTGCCGGCGGCCGCCGCTCTTCTTCGCGCCTGGCGTTCGCGGCGGGGGCCGTCGCCGTGGCGATCCTGGCGGCGGGCGTGCTTTCGCTCGTCCGCCATGGGCCGGCGGCGGTGGCCGCGAACGCGGCCGGAACCGCGCCGCTCAAGGTTTTCGGCTACCAGCTCCTGACCACCTACCTGCTGCCGATGCAGGTGACGGGCTTTCTGCTGCTGATCGCGATGCTCGGGGTGACGGTGCTGAGCCGGAAGCTCGACCCGGAGGGGCATCGATGAGCGCCCCGGCGTTGATCCTCGCCGCGCTGCCGCTCCCGGCCACCAGCGGGCTTGACCATTACCTGGTCGTCAGCGCGCTGCTGTTCGCGATCGGCTTCCTGGGAGTCCTTGTGCGGCGCAACACCCTCGTGATTTACATGAGCCTGGAGCTCATGCTGAATGCCTCGACGCTGGCGGCCGTGGCCTTCTCGCGCTTCAACGGAACCATGGAGGGCAACGTCTTCGTCTTCTTCATCATCACCGTCGCCGCGGCCGAGGTGGCCGTCGGCCTGGCCATCATTGTCGCCCTCTTCCGCCTGCGCCACACGGTGCAGGTGGAGGAACTGGCCACCCTGAAGAGCTGACATGCCGCCCGCCCAACTTGCCGCGCTCGTCCTCCTGATCCCGCTCGCCTCGGCGGCGGTCATCGCGCTGTTCCTGCGCCGGCGGGGCGCCGCGGCCGCGGCGATCTCGGTCGCCGCCGCCGCCGGCCTCGCCGCGGTTTCGCTGGCGCTCATCTTTGGCGGCCAACGCAATTTCCCGGCCGCGGTCGAGTGGCTGCGGCTCGGAACGTTCGCGGTGTCGTTCGGCGTCAAGTTCGACGATCTGGCGGCGTTGATGCTTTTTGTGGTCAGCATCGTGGGGTTCCTCATCCACGTGTTCAGCCTCGGCTACATGCGCGACGACCCGGCGCGGGGGCGGTACTTCGCAGGCCTGTCGGTCTTCATGTTTTCGATGTGCGGCATCGTGCTGGCCGACAATCTGTTCATGCTTTTCGTCTTCTGGGAGCTCGTCGGCTTCAGCTCCTATCTGCTGATCGGCCACTGGTACGAGCGGCCGTCGGCCTCCGACGCGGCCAAGAAGGCATTCATCGTCAACCGGGTCGGCGATTTCGGCTTCCTGCTGGGCATCATCGCCTGCTACTGGCTCAACGGGACCGTCAACCTGACCGAGCTCGCGGCCCGGCAGGCGGCGGGCGGGCTGGTCTTCAGCCGCGCCATTCCGCTGCTGCTGTTCTGCGGCGCCGTGGGCAAATCGGCCCAGATGCCGCTCCAGGTGTGGCTGCCCGACGCCATGGAGGGCCCCACGCCGGTGTCGGCCCTGATCCACGCGGCGACGATGGTGGCGGCCGGCATCTACATGCTTTGCCGCATCCAGGTGCTCATGGTGCCCGACGCGCTAACCGCGATCATGTGGGTCGGCACGATCACGGCGCTCTATTCCGCGGTCTGCGCCATCGTCCAGACCGACATCAAGAAGGTGCTGGCGTATTCGACGCTTTCGCAGCTCGGCTACATGGTGGCGGCGTTCGGGCTGGGCTCGCTCATGATCGCCCACCCCTCGCCGTTCCGCGCTCCGGGAGGCGGCATGGCGGTTGAGCCGGCGGCCGTGACGTTTCAGACCGGCACGGCCGCGGCGATGTTTCACCTCCTGACGCACGCTTTCTTCAAGGCGCTTCTCTTCCTTGGCGCCGGCTCGGTGATCCACGCCTGCCACCACGAACAGGATATCTTCAAGCTCGGCGGGCTGGCGAGGAAGATGCCGGTGACATTCTGGACCTTCACCGTGGGTGTGTTCGCCATCATCGGCATGCCGTTCTTCGCCGGGTTCTATTCCAAGGACGCCATCCTTTACCTGGCGCTCGAAAAGAACCCGCTCGTGTTCGCGGTGCTCGTGGCCACGGCGATCCTGACCGCGCTCTACATGATCCGCCTCTGGCGCATCGCTTTCTTCGGCGAAGCGCGCTCGGACGCCGCCGCTCACGCGCATGAGACCGGGCCGGTCATGACCGTGCCGCTGCTGGCGCTGGCCACGGGCTCGGTGGTGGCCGGCTACGGGTGGACGCATCCCGCCGCTTTCCAGGGCGTGCTGGGCCAGGTGCCGGAGCCGGAGGGAGCCAGCCACTGGACCATGGTGGCCATTGGAAGTGGCGCGATGCTGATCGGGCTTCTCACCGCCCTCGCGTACTATCGGCCGGCCGGGATGGATCCGCTTCAGGCCCGCGTGCCGGTGGTATTCGGCGGCCTGCGCTTCGCGCAGACGTTCTTCGACCGCATTTACGGGTACTATGTCGACAAGGTCCAGCAGCGCCTGGCCCTGCTCCTCGGCTGGATCGAGGACGTTTTCCTCGCCGGCTGGCTGATCCGCGGCGGGGCCGGAGCGGTCGGATTCATTGGTATGGGGGCACGCGCGCTGCATGTGGGCCGCCTGCAGGTCTATGCCTATTGGTTCCTGCTCGGGGTGGCGCTCCTGTGGGGATTCGCCGCCGGCCGGTTCTAGACGGGACGCGCCATGGACACTCTGAATTCCAACCTCCTTCTGCTGGCCATCGTGCTCCCGTTGGTCGCCGCGCCGGTGGTGGCGCTCTGCCGGTCGAATGCGGCCGCGCGCGGGATCGCGACGGTCGCATTTGCCGGCCCCGCGGTCATTGCGGTCTGGCTGTGGAGCCAGTTTCCCGCGCCCGGAGCGATTCCGGCGGGGCACCAGGGATTTGCCTTCCACAGCCTCCACGCGCTGGGGCTGGAGGGGATCGGCATTCATCTGATCCTCGGACTCAATGGGATTTCGCTGCCGCTGTTTGTGCTGGCCGGAATCGTGGGGCTGGCCGCCGGGTTGTATGCTCTCCAGACCGGGGCGGAGCGGATGAACCTTTACCTGACGCTCCTGCTCGTCATGCAAGGGGGCCTGCTCGGCGCCTTCGCCTCGATCGACATCTTCTTCTTCTACTTCTTCCATGAGCTGGCGCTGATTCCCACCTTTCTCATGGTCGGACTGTGGGGCTGCCGCGGCGAACGCGAGAATCGCTACGCCGCGATGAAACTCACCATCTACCTCACCGTGGGCGCCATGCTCTCGCTGCTGGGCCTGATCGCCATCTACCAGAAGAGCGGGGTGGAGAGCTTCGACCTGATCAACCTGCGGGGCGCGCTGGCGGAGAATCCCATGCCGCTCGTGTGGCAGAAATACACTTTCGGTCTCCTGCTGTTCGGCTTCGGGATTCTCGTCTCGCTGTGGCCCTTTCACACGTGGGCGCCGCTGGGCTACGGCGCGGCCCCGAGTTCGGCCGCCATGCTCCACGCCGGCGTGCTGAAGAAGTTCGGCCTTTACGGCCTGATCCAGATCGCGCTGCCCCTGCTGCCGGACGGCGGCCGGATGGGGATCACCATCCCGCTGCCGTTCCTGCCCGGGATCCATGCCACGTGGATCGGCGTGCTGACCGCGCTGGCGTTGGGTAATGTCCTCGTGGTGGGCCTCATCACCCTCGCGCAGCGCGACCTCAAGCAGATGGTCGGATACAGCTCGGTCATGCACATGGGCTACGCCTTCCTGGGC
Organism: Opitutales bacterium; assembly: GCA_037916645.1. Taxonomy (GTDB): domain Bacteria; phylum Verrucomicrobiota; class Verrucomicrobiia; order Opitutales; family Opitutaceae; genus Fen-1467. The sequence continues at coordinate 10,034 of JBAIXJ010000604.1, forward strand.
GTGGCCACCCTGTCCGCGGCCGGCGTCGGCGGCGTCGTGCTCCTGATGTTTGGGCACGGCCTGTCGGTGGCGCTCCTCTTCCTGCTCAGCACCGGGATTCACCACCGCACGGGGACCTTCGACCTTTCCGCGATGGGCGGGCTGGGCCGGCAGGCGCCGGTGCTGGCCGGGTTTTTCACCGCGGGAATCCTGGCGGCGGTCGGCCTCCCGGGCTTCGCCAATTTCTGGGGCGAACTGGCCATCTTCGTCGCTCTGTGGAAGCTCTCGCCGTGGGTGGCCGCCGCGGCGGTCACCGGCATCGTGATTTCGGCCGTCTACGGCCTGCGGGCTGCCGCCCGGGTATTCTTTGGCGAGCCGAGCCCGGAGTTCGTCCGGGTGGCCGCCGGCCGCAGCCCCGGGGATCTGCACTGGAACGAACGCCTGCCTGCCCTCGTGCTGCTGGCGGCGTTGTTCCTGGTCGGCATCTGGCCGCAGACGCTTTCCCGCCCGCTCGATCAAACCCTGCAAGCGCTTTACCGGCCGGCGCCCGCCACCCAGGTGGTGTCCGCTCGCTAGCCTGCCGCCATGTTCGCCGTCACTGATCTTACGTCCCTGCAGGCTGCTGCGGCCTCCAACCAATGGCTGGCCATCCTGCCCGAGCTTCTGCTCGGCGGCCTCGCGGTCCTCCTGTTGGTGCTGGAACTCGTCCTGCCTGCGGCGCTGCGGCGGCATATTCCGGCGATCGCGGCCCTGGGCGTGACCGGCGTGCTGGTGGGGCTCTTCGTGGGGTTTCCATCCGCGGCACTGGATCATGACACGTTCTCCGGGTTGCTGCATCACTCCCGCGACGGCCAGTTCATGCGCGGGTTCTTCCTCCTCAGCGCCCTGCTGGTGTTTGTGGTCGCGGGCGTCACCCTCCGGCGCCAGGAGGTTCCCCGGACCGAGTTTTACCATCTGGTGATCGTCGTCACCGCGGCCCTGATGCTGCTCGTGCAGAGCAACCATTTTGTGATGTTCTTTGTCGCGCTCGAGACGGTCACGGTCGGTTTCTACATCCTCGTCAGCTACTTCCGGACGAGCGGGCCGTCGCTGGAGGCCGGCCTCAAATACCTGATCCTGGGCGCCCTCAGTTCGGCGATCCTCCTGTTCGGCATCGTGCTGCTCTACGGCGTGGCGGGCGCGCCCGGCGCGCTTCCCGGCGGATCCGCGGGGCCGATGAATTTCGAAGCCCTGCGGGCTTTTCTGAAGGCGAACCCGGACAACGTCCTCGCCAATGTCGGTGCCGTGCTGGTGCTCGCCGGGGTGGCCTTCAAGATCGGAGCGGTCCCGTTCCAGATCTGGATCCCGGATGTGTACCAGGGCGCGCCGACGCCGGTCACGGCCCTGCTGGCGGTGGCCTCCAAGGCCGCGGGCTTCTCCGTGCTGCTGACCCTGGCCCTTCGCGTTTTCGCTCCGCTGCAGGACGTGGTCGTGCCGGTGCTGACGGCGATGGCGGTGGCGACGATGCTGTTCGGCAACCTCGCCGCGCTCGCCCAGCGCAACGTCAAGCGGCTGATGGGCCTTTCCGGCGTGTCGCATGCCGGCTACCTGCTCGTTGGCGTGATCGCCGCCTACCGCGAGCCTTTCGCGGTCGGCGCGGTGTATTTCTACCTGCTCGTCTACCTGCTGGCGTCGTTCGCCGTGTTCGGCGTGATGGCGCACGTGGGCGGCGGCGACGATGCCGACCAGGAACTGGAGCACTATGCGAATCTGGCCCGCGAGCGTCCGTTCCTCGGCGCCGTCCTCGCCGTGGGCCTCGGCTCGCTGGCCGGGATTCCTCCGCTGGCCGGCTTCCTGGGCAAGCTGCTCATCTTCATCGTGGCCTTCAAGGTCCGGCTGTACGGCCTGCTGTTCGTGGCCATCGCCGGCGTGGTCATGTCGATCTACTATTATTTCGGCTGGCTCCGGGCGGCGTTCTTCCCCAGCCGCGTCTCGCCTCCGTCCGCCGCGGGCGAGGCCCCGCCGTTCGCGCCCCAGGTCGGGATCGTCGCCGGGACGGCCTTGGCCGCGCTCGCCATCGCCTCCGTCGTGTTGGGATTCTATCAGGGACCGTTCGGCGCCTGGCTCGCGCTGCACTGAGGCCGATTTTCGCCGCCGGCGGCGGGGAGCCCGGGGTGCCGGAAGACGGTTCGCCATTGCCTTCTCCGCCCGCGCCCATTGCTCTCTCGGGCGAGCCCCGCATATGAAAGTCACCGGACTCGCCATCGTCCCGCCGCCGACCGCGGCCGGCTGCCCCGCCGTCACGCCGGAACTCCTCGCGTCGGTTCTGGCCCGCTATTCGCGCAGCAACGAGGGGCTCGCGCGCATCCTGGAGAAGGTCGACGTGGCCCATCCGGACGAGTCGATCGACCGCATCCTGAAGTTCGTTGACTACGGACACGCGTCCATCGGAGGCCTGACCGGCGGACTGGCGGTGGCGGTCGACAACGTCTCGATGTGGCTGGCGTACAAGATTTTTGAGATCTCGCCGATGGCCGACGGCCAGGAGTCGAGCACGCGGTATATCACGATGGACGCGGCCAACATCGCCGACGCCGCGGAACTCGGCGTCCCGGATGACTTGGCGCCGCGCTGGCGGGAGATCATGGGTCGGGCGTTTGCGGCGTACCATGCGGAGGCGGCGCGGCTCGACGAGGCGGGCAAGGCGGATCCGGGGCGCGTGCGGGTGCCGCCCGGCGCAAAACCCGCCGCGGCCGCGCGCATCCGGCGAAATTACGCGCTCGACCGGGCGCGGTACTTCGTGCCTTTCGCGACCCGCACCAACCTGGCGCTGGTGCAGACGTCGCGGATGTGGGCGCAGACGGTGAAGCATCTCGATTCGCTGCCGCAGCCCGAGGCGCGGGCCGCCGCGAGCGCGATTCGCGGGGAACTTCTCAAGTTTTCCCCCCGGCTGATGCGCCATAGTTTCGCCGAGGCCTCGTACGAGCAACAGGCGCGGCAGGAGTTGGCGGCCGCGATTCGCCTCGGCCGCGAGCGTCTTTCGATGGAGCCGCTGGGCGATGCCGTGTGGCTGAAGGTCGACCGGGAGACACCACCCTGGTTGCCGGATACTCAGTCCGTGGTCGAGGCGCTGCGCCACCGCGGCAACCGCTACGGGCAGTGCGGCCCGGCCGTGCGGCGGATGCGGGTGACGTTTGCCTGGAACAACATGGCGCTCGCCGAGCTGCGCGACCTGAATCGCCATCGCACCGGGCACCGGTATACCCCGCTCATCCAGGCCGGCTTTTTTCTCCCTCCGGAGGTGCCTCGCGACCCGCACCGCGCGCTGCTCGCCGAGCAGCTGGAGTTGACCCGGGAGCTTCTCCGGCGCGATTCCCCCGCCTACGTCTACTCCCTCCTCTTGGGTGCCCAGACTCCGTTTGAGCACAGCACCCACGCCGACAAATTCATCTACGAGGCGGAACTCCGCACCGGCATGGGCGCCCATTTTCGCTACGCCGGGCACCTGAGCGCCGCGCTCCGGGAGTTCTTCCAACAGGTTCCGGAAGCGAAGGCGTGGGTCACCGAAGGCACGGCGGAGCCGGAGTGACCGGTTCGAATCACACGGTTTTCGCTAGAAATTGGCTTGCGAACTCGGGGGCTGAGGAAAACATTCCAATCAGTTCTGAATCATGACGTTGGCTGAATCGGCTCAGGCGAGCGAGCGGTGTTTGCCGGGCGGTCGCCGGGGGAGCCGAGCGTACCCCCTTAGTTCTCAGATCGGTTGCTGATCACGAGCTGCCCATGCGCGTATTCAAGGTCCTGCAGTTCAATATGCAGTTCGGCCAGAACTGGAATGACGCTGATCCGGATGCGGCGCCGGTCAACCTCGACCTGACGATCGCGGAGATCCGCAAGCACGAGGCGGACATCGTGTTGCTGCAGGAGGTGGAACAGGCGCGCCCCGGCGGCGTTCAGATCGAGCCGCCGCCGAACTTCTCCCGCCTCCGGGCTGCGCTGAGCAACTACCAGAGCTTCTTCGCGTATCCGAAGGCCGATCCGCGCGAGCTGCCGTTTGGCATCGGTCTGGCCATCCTGTCGAAGACGCCTTTGCTGGACCTGATGCGCCGCGACCTGCCCTCACCCGCGGTCGAGTTTGATTTTCAAGGCGAGAAGCGGACACCCACCGACCGGCTGCTGATCGGAGCGAAGACGATGATCGACGGACGCAAGCTGCAGGTGTTCAACACCCATCTGCTGGCGTTTTTCATGCTCAACGCCACCAGCGAGGAGCATTCCAGCCAGCGGCAGATCGTGGTCGAGCAACTCCGCGCGTCGGCGGGCCCCACGTTGCTCGGCGGTGATTTCAACGTGAGCAGGCACGACACCCTGGTGGCGCAGCTCCACCGTGTCGGCTACCGGACGGTGCAGACCAAGGAGGCCACCTGGCGCCGCCGACCATACGTGCTCGATCACGTCTTCTACAACCGTCACCTGCGGCCGGTGCGCCACGCGGTGCAGCAGACGCCGGCGTCCGACCATCACGTGCTCGTCGCCGAGTTTGAATTTGCCGTTTGAGCCGGCGGCGCGCGGTCCGGCCGCTCAGGCGCGCGGCGGGTTGCCGCTCCGGCGCACCTTCTCCTTTTCGGCCTCCCTTTCCTCCTCGAGGCGGGCTTTTTCGTTCAGCAGCTGCTTCCGGATCTTCTCCGCTTCCTCCAGGTTGTTGGCTGCCAGGGTCTCATTGAGCTGTTTGGTCAGGAAGATCTCCCGCTCGGCAATCCGGCCCCGATAAACCCGGTCGATTTCGGCGAGCGCGGCCTTTTGTTCGGAGGTCAGGGGAAGCCCGGCCTCCGGGTCGGAAGCCTTGAGCCGTTCCATCGCGAGTTCATAGGCGCTCTTCATCATGATGGGGTGTGGGTACCACGAAATCCGCCGGACAAGGAGCACAAAATGTCGCCGGGCCGACCGGGCGGTGAGGGCGGTCTTCAGGCGCCGAATTTCACCCCGACCAGCAGCAGGACCGCCACGAAAGCAAAGGGCGGCCAGAATCCGCCCCGCGCCCTCCGCCAACGCCACGCGCTGCCGGCCAGGCAGATCCCGAGGAGTGCCATTTGCGCGGCCGGCCCCAGCCAGGCCGGCTCAAAACGGGCCGGCACAAACAGGCCGCGGACGGAGGTGGCCTCGCGGAGAAAGGCGTCCATCAGCCACAACAGCAACGCGCCGGCGTGGTTGAACAGGACGCTGCCGGGCCGGAGGGCGGCCAGCCCGCAGAGGAGCGAGGCGAAGCCGGATCCGATGACCACGGAGGACACGGGAATGAGCACCAGGTTGGCCGGCAACGCACCCGGGGTGAAGAGGCGGAAGAACTGGACCGTCGTCAGCGTGCTCGCCAATGAGGTGGCCAGCCCGACGCCCAGCAGCCCGAGAAACCAGCGCCAGGCCGTCGCACTCCTCCGATGGTACCAGCGCCAGGAGGCCTCCGGGAGATCCGGGAGGAGCGGCCACCGCGCCTGCATGGCCTCGGCCAGCGGCACCCCGAGCAGCAGGAGCGCGGCCACGATGCCGTAGGACATCTGGAAGCTGGCGCTGAACAGGGCGGCGGGATCGACCATCAAGACCACCAGGGCCGAGGCGACCAGCGCGGAGAAGATCGTGCCGACCCGGCGCACGGTGTAGGCGAGGAGGAAGAATGCGCACATGAGGAACGCCCGCACCGCCGACGGACTCGCCCCGGTGATGTCGACATAGAGCCAGAGCGCCGAGAGTCCGAGGAGGGCCGCCGGAAGACGCGGCAGGCGCAGGAGCAACAGGACGCCCTGCAGGCCGAGGGCGATGACGGTGATGTGCTGGCCGCTGATGGCGAACAGGTGCAGGGTGCCACTGCGCATGAACAGGCCCTTCTGCTCCTGGTCCAGCTCCTGCGTCTGGCCCAGCATCATCGCCTTCAGGATCGCGGCGGGCACCGGGTGATCGGCCAGCCCGGCCTCCAGGATCCCGCGGAACCGCATTGCGGCCGCGTGACAGAACTGCTGGTAGGCCGTCGGCGGCGTGACCTCGCGGAGCAGTCGGCCGCGCGTAAGCTGGAAGGTCAGGCCCGCGTTCGTCAGGTAGGCGGCGAAGCTGTCGGCGGCGGGCCGTCGGGGCAGCCGCTGCAAAACGCCGACCACCGCGACCTCGCCGGAACGGAGCGGAGGTTGAGCATGGGGTGGAAGGTAACAGGAAAAATACAGGCGCTCACCCACGAACTCACGCAGGTGCGGCGCGGCGTCCGCCACGACCGCCAGGCCGCTGACGCGCCGGGCCGCCGCCGGGACCGCGAAGGTCGACTGGATGCGGAGCGTCAATTCGGCCTCCCGGGGGGGAAGACGGTCCCAGGCTTCCGGCCGGTCGAAGCGCAGATGGAAATACGCCATGCCGGCCAGCGCCACCGCCGTTCCCATGGTGGCCGGCCAAAGCCGGCGGACCCGCGGGTGACGGTTCCAGGCACAGACCGCTGCGGCGCCAATGATCAGGGCCGCCGCGCCGAGCAGCGGCCGCGGCGGGGCGGCGACGAGTCGGCCGGCCGTGAGTCCGGCGATGAGCGGCAGCAGGAGCCACAGCAGGGGCGCGCGAAGGCCGTGGCGGCCCGGGCTCATGGCTCACGGGCGGTGGTTGATAAAGCGACGGTCACCCACCGCCAGGCCCCGTTCCAGCGCGCGGAAAAGGTAGACGCGGGCGGCTTCCACGGCCTGGCGAAGCGCCAGCCCCTTGGCCAGATTGGCGGCAATCGCCGCGGACAGGGTGCAGCCGCTGCCATGCGTGTCGACGCCCTCCACCCGCCGCCAGGCATACGTGCGGACGTTTCCGTCGGGGGTGGCCAGGATATCGGTCAGCTCCGGGCCCGGCAGATGGCCGCCCTTGACCAGGAACGGAACGGCATAGCGGGCGCTCAACACACGTCCCGCCTCCGTCATCTCGGCGGTCGTCGTCGGCCGCGCATCGAGGAGCACCCCCGCTTCGTCGAGATTCGGGGTAACCAAGGCCGCGAGCGGCAGGAGCTTCTCGCCCAAAGCCGCCCGGGCCTCCGGCTGGAGCAGCTGGGCCCCGCTGGTGGCCACCATCACGGGATCAATCACGGCGGGGATCTGCCGGTGGGCGGCCAGGAAATTCGCCACGACGCCGATGATTTCAGGGGAATAGAGCATGCCCGTCTTGAGGGCGCGCAGCGGAAAGTAGCGGTGGACCTGTTGGATCTGCTCGGCCACGAATGGCGCCGGCACCACCTCGATGGCGGTCACCCCGTCGGGATTCTGCGCCGTGAGGCAGGTGATGGCGGTCGTGCCGAACACGTCATGGGCGGCAAACGTCAACAGATCGGCCTGGATGCCGGCGCCGCCGCCGCTGTCGGAGCCGGCGACGGTGAGGGCAACGGGGTATGGGGTCGGGGTCATGGAGATTTTTCTAGTCGGTAATTTCGCGTAATCGAACTCTTTTTTGAATCCTTTCCATCCGCCGGGATTCCTGCCAAGGAGAAACCTGCATGAGCCCGGGGAAGCAGGACGACCTTTTTGCCTCGGAGGAGGCGTCGTTGGACCCGAGCCCGGAGTCCCCGGGCGACGGCGGCGAACGCCCGAGCCGGAATCAGCCTCTCGCCGCGCGTCTGCGTCCGCGCCGGCTGGCGGAGGTGGTCGGCCAGGATCACATCCTGCAGCCCGGGGCGCTGCTGCCGCGGCTGGTCGCGAGCAACCGCTTTGGCAGCCTGATCTTTTACGGCCCGCCCGGCAGCGGCAAGACCTCGCTCGCCGAGGCGATCGCCCGGGAAACCCGGAGCCGCTTCGTGCGAATCAACGCCGTCCTGTCCAACGTCGCGGAGCTGCGCGAAACCCTGACCATCGCCCGCCGCCGGCCGGAGGCGGCGACGATCCTGTTCATCGACGAGTTGCACCGGTTCAACAAGGCGCAGCAGGACCTGCTGCTGCCCGACGTGGAGGAGGGCAACGTGCGCCTGATCGGCGCGACCACCCACAATCCCGGGTTCTATGTCAATCCGACGCTGCTCAGCCGCAGCCACCTGTTCCGGCTCGATCCGCTGACGCCGGCGCAGGTGGTGGCCGTGCTCAAGCGCGCGCTGGTCGATGCGGAGCGCGGCCTCGGGTCGCGCGGCTGCTCGGCCGGGGACGACGTGCTGCTCGACCTGGCCCGCCTCTGCGACGGCGACCTGCGCCGGGCACTCAATGCGCTGGAGGTCATCGTCCTCAGCCTGCCGGAAAAGGCCGCGATCACCCCCGCCGAGCTGGGCGTGTTCGCCCGGGAACGGCGCATCCGCTACGACGCCGACGAGGACGAGCACTATGACACGATCTCCGCGTTCATCAAAAGCTGCCGCGGCGGTGATCCCGATGCGGCGTTGTACTGGCTGGCCAAGATGCTGGCCGGCGGCGAGGACCCGCGGTTCATCGCGCGCCGTCTTGTCATTCTGGCCTCGGAGGACGTGGGCCTCGCCGATCCACAGGCCCTCCCGCTGGCGGTCGCGGCCCACCACGCGGTGGACTTCATCGGCCTGCCGGAGGCGGAACTGACCCTGGCCCATGCGACGCTGTATATCGCCGCCGCCCCCAAGAGCAATTCGGCGACGGAAGCGCTGGCGGCGGCCAAGGCGGCGCTGGCCACCGGGCCCGTCCAGAACGTGCCGGCGCAACTGCGCGATTCGGGCGGCCAGGCATCAAAGCGGATGGGCCATGGGCGCGGCTACCTGTACAGCCATGAATATGCCGAGGGCATATCCGGCCAGGACTACCTCGAAAAGCCGCTCGCGCTCTACACGCCGAAGACGGCGGGAGCCGAGAGCGCGATCGGCGAGCGGCTGGCGCGCTGGAAGAAGCTCAAGGCGGAGCTGCAGGCGCGCCGACGGCCGAAGCCCTGAGCCGGGCGCCGCGCGGAGCGCCCGCCCGGGGGGCTGCGAAATCGAGGTAAAGCCCGTTGCCGGCCGGGCGATGCGGCTTGCGGGCGGGGCTCCCCGGGGCTAATTTCGTGTCTAACCGAACATGAAAACGAAGGCTGGCCTCATCACGACGTTGCTGGTGGCGGTGTCCCTGTTTGGCGCCGGGTCGCTCCTGGCTGAAGATCCGCCGGCTTCCACGGGAAAACAGAAGACGGATGCAGGCAAAGGCGCGCCGGCCAAGCAGCCGGGAAAGACCGAGGAGGCCCCGGCGAAGATCGAGGGCATCGTGCTGAACCGGCCCAACGGCGGATTTCTCGGCCTCACGCTCGACGACCACAAGTTCAAGCTTTCGTTCTACGACGCGAAGAAGAAACCGGCCAAGGTCGATGTCGCCCTCGCGAACGCCCGCTGGCCCGTGCGCTACTCGGTCTATGACGAGCGCACGGTGCTCAATCCCAACGCGGACGGCACGGCCCTGACTTCGCCGAAATACGTCCGGCCGCCCTATTCGTTCAAGCTCTACCTGAATCTGATCCCCCAAGGGGAGGGGAAGCAGGTCGAGAGCTACGTCATCGACTTTCACCAGTAACGATGTGACCGCCACTGCGGGCGCCGCCTGATGACGACCGCCTGGAGGATGTCCGGCGGGCGGTTTCTGATACCGAGGCCGCCGGCACGCCAGCAACCCGGGCGGCGGTTCCCGGTTGAAGCGGGTGTCCGCTCCTCCGGAATCCGCAGGCGACCCGGCAATTGACAGCCGGCGTACGACGCCAATCCTTGGCCCCTTTCCCCATGGCTGCCGGCCCGTCCAGTTCACCGTTCGATTCCGTCGCATCCGCCGTCGCGGAGATCGCCGCGGGACACCTTGTCATCGTGACCGATGACGAGGACCGGGAGAATGAGGGGGACCTCATCATGGCGGCGGCGAAGGCGACGCCCCAGACCGTGGGCATGATGATCCGCTACTGCAGCGGCATCGTGTGCGTGCCCACCGTGGAGGCGCAGCTGCGCCGCCTGGGCATCAATCCGATGGTGGCGCGGAATCGCGAATCGCAGCGCACCGATTTCGCGGTGAGCGTCGATGCGGCCGAGGGCATCTCGACCGGCATCAGCGCGCAGGACCGGGTGGAGACGATTCGCATCCTCGCCGACCCCCAGGCCCGGCCGGATCAGCTCGTGCAGCCCGGCCACGTCTTTCCGCTGCGTGCGCGGCCCGGCGGCGTGCTCGAGCGCGCCGGGCACACCGAGGCGGCCGTTGACCTGGCCGTCCTCGCCGGGCTCCCGCCCGCCGGGGTGCTGTGCGAGCTGGTGAACGACGACGGCACGGTGCAGCGGCTGCCGGAACTGGAGGCGTTCAAGCGCCGGTTCGGGCTGCGCATGATCTCAATCGCCCAGCTGATCGAACACCGCCTCAAAACCGACCGCCTGGTGGAACAGGTGTGCACCAAGGCCTTCGCCACGGAATTCGGTGATTTCACGCTGCACGTCTTCCGCGGCACCCTCGACAGCCGCCAGCATCTGGCCCTCACGATGGGCACGCTCGGCCTCGAGCCGACCCTCGTGCGGGTGCACAGCGAGAACCTGCTGAGCGACGTGTTTCGGGCGAAAGGCATGGGCAACAGCCACGTGTTGTCCGCGTCGCTGGAGGCCATCGCCCGGGCGGGGCGCGGGGTGGTGCTCTACATGGAGCCGTCCAACGCCGGCGAGGTCCTCCTGCGGCGGCTGAACGCCGCCCCGGGGGAGCGGGTTGCGCCGATGAGCCTGCGCGACTACGGCACGGGCGCCCAGATCCTGCGCGCCCTCGGGCTGGGCCGGATCCGCCTGCTGTCCAACAGCCCGCGCAAGGTGGTCGGCCTCGACGGCTATGGGCTGGAGATTGTGGAGCAGATTCCCATCTGATCCTGGCCGGACGGGCCGCAACCAGCCCCGCTTTTTGTTTTGCAGCCGGTCGCAATCCGGTTTCGGGTTGCCGGTTTTCCCATGAGTCTGCAGGCCCCGAGTCCCTCCACCATCGACGGCGCGCCGTTCGCCGTCGGCATCGCCGCGGCGCGGTTCAACGCCCGCCATGTCGACGCGCTGCTGCAGCAGGTGACGGCCCGGTTGCGGGCGGCCGGCGTGCGGGCCGGGCGGATTCGCGTCGTCCGGGTGCCCGGATCGCATGAGCTGCCGAGCGCGGTGCAGATGTTGTGCGCGCGCCACCGGCCGGACGTCTGCCTCGCGCTCGGGGTCATCATCCGCGGCGGCACCCTGCATTTCGAGCTGGTGGCGCAGGCGGCGACCCAGGGGCTGATGCAGGTGGCGCTCGCAACCCGCATCCCGGTCATCAACGGCGTCATCGTGGCGGAGAACCCGCGGCAGGCGGAGGCGCGCTGTCGCGGCCGCATCCGGCGCGGGGCCGAGTTCGCCGACGCCGCCCTCGCCATGGCCGCGCTCAAACGGGGGCTCTGGCCATGAGCAAGGGCCAGTTTGCGCAGCGGCGCGAGGGCCGGGTGGTGGCGCTGCAATTCCTGTATGCGTGGAGCCTCAACCCGGCCGCCGATCTCGGCGAGGACCTGCGGGTGTTCTTCGAAGGCCGGGAGAAGCCGCGGGATCACTATGCGTTCGGCGAGGAGCTGATCCACGGCACGATCGACCATGTGGGGGCGATCGATGCGAAAATCCGGGCGCTGGCGCAGAACTGGGAGTTCGACCGCATCGCCAAGATCGACCTCGCCATCCTCCGGCTCGCCATCTTCGAGATGCTCTACCGCAAGGATATTCCGCCGGTGGTCTCGATCAACGAAGCGATCGACCTCTCCAAGGAGTTCTCCAACGCCGACGCGAAACGCTTCATCAACGGCATCCTCGACCGCCTGAAGGACGATCTCGGCCGCGATGCGCGGCGGCCGGCCGCCGAGTAACGCCCCTCCCGCGACCCCCGCGGCGCCGGCGGAGCGGCGAGCCGCGACGGTCGCCCCGCCCGTTCCGCCGATGCGTTCGCTCTTCACCAAATTCAAGTCCGGGCTGACCAAGACGGCGCGAAATCTGGCGGCGCATACCCAGGCGCTGTTTCGCGGTCAGGCCCTGGATGTCGCTTCGCTCGCGACGCTCGAAGAGGCGCTCTACACGGCCGACTTCGGGGTGGAGACCACGGCCGAAATTCTGGAGGCGATCAAGCGCGCTCCGCAGCAGGAGAAGGGGCTGCGCGGACAGGAGGCCGGCGCCATCGGGGCGGCCGTCCTGCGGCGCGTGCTGGCGGGCAGCGAGGGCCGGCTCGAGGCGGGTCCCGGCCGGCCGCCGGGCAATCCCGAGGTCATCTGTCTGATCGGCGTCAACGGCTCGGGCAAGACCACGACCGCGGCGAAGCTGGCGTGGATGCTCAAGCGGGACGGCCGGGCGGTGGTCCTGGCCGCCTGCGACACGTTTCGCGCCGCCGCGGTGGAGCAGCTTCGCACGTGGACCCAGCGGCTCGAGCTGGAACTGGTGGCCAGCCACGCCGGCGCGGACGCGGCCGCCGTCGCCTTCGATGCCTGGCAGGCGGCGAAATCGAGGGGGCGCGACTGCCTCATCATCGACACCGCCGGTCGCCTGCACACCAAGAGCAACCTGATGGAGGAGCTGGCCAAGATCCGCCGGGTGCTCCGGAAGCACGATGCGTCGGCGCCGCAGCACGCGTGGCTGGTGGTGGACGGCTCGCTCGGCTCCAATTCGATCGACCAGGCCAGGGTTTTTCACCGGGAATTCGGGCTCACCGGTGTGGTGGTGACGAAGCTCGACGGCACGTCGCGGGGCGGCGCCTTGGTGGGCATCTGGCGCGAGCTGAAGCTGCCGATCTATTTTGTCGGGCTGGGGGAACAGGCGGAGGACCTGCAGCCGTTCAGCGTCGAGAACTACGTGAAGGCGGTTTTCGAGCTCGAGAACGGCGGGTGAAGCCGCGGGCGGCCGCCCCGCCAGCTCTCCCGCCGGGGCAGGTGCGGGCGGGCTCGCCAAAAAGGGCGCGGCGCTTGCGGTTGGCGGGACGGGCCGCATATTCCGCCGGTGCGTCGCTATTTCAGCTGGGCCTGCCTGTTGATCGCTTGGCTTTGCGCCAATGGCGTGGCGCTGGATGCGGTCCAGGTGGTCGCGTGGAGCCGCATGTTCGCGGCCAAGGTTCAAGTCATGCCGATCGAGAAGGCGTTGCACCAGACATTTGACGGCTGCCACCCGTGCGCCCTTTGCACCGCGGTGGAGCGGGCCCGGGCGGCGGATCATCGGCCCGCCCACCTGCCGGCGGCTTCGCTGGCGAAACTGACCCTCTTCTGTCACGACGCGGAGACGTTGGTGCCGCCGGTGGTGTCGAGTCGGGAGATCGAGGGTGGGTCGGCGCCGCGGGTGATTCGGCGGGACCCGGTGCCCGTTCCCCCTCCGCGGCGCACGGGGCTGATCGTCGGCTGACTCCCCCGTCCGCGGGACGGCGGCGGGAGTGGTCTTGACTGGAGGCGGCGCCCGGCCGGCGGACCGGCCAATGGCGCCCAGGCACCGCCCCCTTTCCCGCGCCCGAGGCGCCACCTTCGTCGCATGCAGGATTCGGTGCATCCCCCAGCCCACCACCGCGCCTTTGCCTGGTCCCCTCGCTGCCGGCCGTGGCTGATTGCTGCGGTGGCCGCAGCCATCGTTCCGGCGCCCAGTCCCGGGTGTTCGGAATGCGGCTGTTCGCTCAGCTCCGACTGGGCGGCGCAAGGCTACGCGTCGATGGCAGGGGCGGAGACCAGCCTGCGCTGGGAATATTACGAGCAGTCCGACCTGCGGGCGGGCACGCACCAGGCTGACCGCCCGGCGCTGTCCCTGCCGAACGCCGATGAGATCCAGCAGCGTACGCTGAATCGCAATGTCTGGCTGGGCGTCGACTACGTCTTCAGCCGCGCGTGGGGCCTGAGCGCCCAGCTGCCGTACTACGACCGGGATCACAGCACGGTTGCGGCCGGGGACACCGAGCTCTCGACGTCGCATGCGCGCGGCGTCGGCGACCTGCAGATCGTCGGGCGCTACCAGCGGGCGACGCTGACCCGCAGCCTCGGGCTGCAGTTCGGATTGAAACTTCCTACCGGGAGGTTCGACCAGAACTTCGCGTCGGGCCCCCAGGCGGGCGAACCGCTGGATCGCGGGCTTCAGCTCGGCTCCGGGACGAC